>JACPTD010000032.1 GCA_016192955.1 Candidatus Woesearchaeota archaeon
GGCTTTGTTCACACCATTTATTGGAAAGATATCTGATCACAAAGGAAGGAAAAACCTTATCATAATTGGATTGGCGGGCTACACGATATTGTCATTTTTCTACGCTGCTGCAAAAACATCTTATTCATTGACAGCAATAAGGTTTTTTCATGGGCTGGCAAGCGCAATGGTGCTTCCGATTGCAATGGCTTACATTGGAGACATAGCTCCTAAAAACCAGGAAGGAAGGTATCTTGGCACTTTTACCATTGCCTTTTTCATGGGGCTTGCTTTCGGCCCTCTAATCGGCGGGGCATTGCATGACCTGTGGCATATGAATGCTGCATTCTATGCAATGGGCGCAATAAGCTTCCTTTCCTTGCTGCTCATTATATTCATGCTGCCAGAGATTAACGCCCACAAAAATGTCAAGCCGTCTTCGCTTAAGGCAATAATGAAAAACAGGACGTTTTCCAGATAGGGTTTATTGTCTCGGCAAATCTTCTTATATCATCAATTTTCCAAAGGCATTTTGGAGTCATGGCTGACAAAAGCGACAAGGTTGCAATGACTGTCGCAGGCACTATGATGGTGATTGTTGCGCTTGCCCTTATGCCGTTCTCAACAGGGTTCTACACTTTGCTCATTTTTAACCTGCTGATGGGACTCGGCTCTGCTGTTTCAATACCTGCAGGAAGCGCAATAACCGCGCAGCTAGGCAGAAAGCTTGGCATGGGCTCTGTGATGGGGCTTTTTAACACAGCATTTGGGATTGGAGGTGGCATAGGCCCGATAATTGCCGGGATTATTTTAATGGCGACAAATCTGTTTTTTGTTTTTGTCTCATCTGCAATAATTGTTTTAATCGGGACAATAATCTTCTATTATCTGATGAAAAACAATATTGAATATAAGATGCCACAAGGGCTGCAAAAATGAATGACTCAACAAAAAGGCTGTTGCGCGAGCTGGAAATTTTTGGAAAAGCGCATGATGGCTATTACAACATTTCTGCTGATACCGGGCAATTTTTCTATGTTTTAGTCTTAATTTCAAAAGCTAAAAGTATTCTTGAAGTTGGAACTTCTAATGGCTACTCAACAATATGGCTTGGAGAAGCGGCGAAACAAAACAAAGGCAAAGCCACAACAATTGAAATAGCAGAGCATAAAGTTGAGATTGCAGCTGAAAATTTGAAAAGAGCAAGATTAAGCAATGTAAATATTGTGCATGGAGACGCTTTGACGGAAATCCCAAAACTAAAAGGCAAGTTTGATTTCTTGTTTCTTGACGCAATAAAAGAAGATTACATCAATTACTTTAAATCAGCTTATCCAAAATTGACAAAAGGCGCTGTAATTGTGGCTGACAATGCAATCATGTTTGAAAGATACATGAAGGATTATCTCAATTTTGTCAGGACAAATAAAAATTTGAGAAGTGTTCTTATCCCTATTGGAAGCGGTGTTGAATTTACTCTGAAATTAAAATAAAATGGACATTTTCGCGCATGGCTTGTGGACATATGCCCTCTTTCATAAGAAAAAATATGCATGGTTAGCTGTTTTATTTGGATTATTGCCTGATTTTCTGTCATTTGGGATTATTTTTGTGATTAACTTGTTAAATGGCAGCTTTCACAATGGGCCTCCAGCAATAGGCACATTGCCTGAATGGCTTTTTGCAGCCTACAATATGACCCACAGCTTTGTTGTATTCATGGCTGTTTTTGTTTTAATATATGCCTTTACAAAAAAATGGCTTTGGGCACTGACAGCATGGGGAATCCATATTGTTATTGACGTGCCTACTCATTCATTCAGGTACTTTCCAACACCATTTTTATGGCCATTATCGGACTACAAGTTTAACGGCATAAGCTGGGGCACTCCCTGGTTCATGCTGCTCAATTATGCCAGCCTGATGATTGTGTTTATTCTTATTGCGCATAACAGGGCTAAAGAGAAAAAATTAAGAAACTTTAAAAAACAATAAAAAACACCGATTTTATGGATATAGAACAGCTAAAACAGGAATACAACAATAAAAAAGCCAAAATAAAAGAAAGGCTAAGCCAGTTTGAAAAATTCTTCAACGAGCCTTATTCGTGGTTCTACAGGGACGGAAGCTTAATTTTGCTGCCTGTTGAAACAAATGATGATTATAGGTTGTTTGAGGAGCTTGCTTTCTGCATTTTCACGGCAAATACAAGCGCCGAGATGGGAGCAAAGGCTGTTGATGCTGTCAGGAGTGTTTTGATGAATGGGAATGCAGGGGATATGACAAGAAGGTTGGAGGGGATTTACCGCTTCAACAATGTAAGGCCTGCGCATATAATCCACACCAGAACATACCTAAAGAATGCGCTAAATTTTGAATTAAAAAATAAGATACAATCATTCAAAAACAAGCAAGAGCTTAGGGATTTTTTTGCGCTGAATAAGGACATCAAGGGGTTGGGCTATAAAGAAGCATCTCATTTTTTAAGAAACATTGGATTTAAGGGCTATGCAATTCTGGACAAGCACATAATAAATTCGATGCACGAGTTTGGGTTTTTAAAAACAAATGAGAAGCCAAAAAATAATAAGGAGTATCTTGAAATAGAGCAAAGACTCATAGATTTCTCAAAAGATGCTGGGATTGGCATGGATGAGCTGGATTTATTGCTCTGGAGCAGGAAAAACGGGAGGATTTTGAAATAATATGCCAAAACCACCAAAAAACATCGACAAAATAATTTCTTTATTAAAAAAAGAAGCCAAAAACTTTGCCAATCCCATTGTCACAGAGATAGGAGAAGAAACAAGAAGCCCGTTCATGGTACTGATTTCATGCCTTCTAAGCTTGAGAACACAAGATAAAACAACTGGGCCTGTAGCTAAAAGGCTGTTTGATATGGCTAAAACACCTCAAGAAATTGCTAAAGTGCCATTAAAAAAACTGCAAAAAATAATAATGCCAGTTAATTTCTATATAACAAAGTCAAAAAGAATGAAGGAGATTTCAAGAATTTTGGTTGAAAAATACAATGGAAAAGTTCCAGATGATTTTGATGAATTGATGAAATTAAAGGGTGTTGGGAAAAAGACTGCAGCGATAACAATGGTTTATGGCCATAATAAAGCTGACTATATACCAGTGGATGTCCACGTTCATGTATTGGCAAACAGGTTAGGCTGGGTAAAGACAAAAAATGCAGAGCAGACTATGGAAGAGTTAATGAAGGTTGTTCCAAAAAAATATTGGTATGACTTAAATGATTTGTTTGTTGCACACGGGCAGAATATTTGCTTGACAAACTCTCCTTTTTGCTCTAAATGTAAGATTAGGGAATATTGCCCAAGGATTGGGGTAATAAGGAGCAGATAGTGTCAAATAAGTTGTCATGTAAGAACATAACCTACAATTCTATTTATTTTATACTAAAGTTCTTGATTGACTAAATCTAGTTATAGCTAAAATCAATCTTTCAAGATCGAAAACCTGATTTCTAGAGAAGGCAACCATAATTCCTTACGAAAAATCTCACCGATTTCTTGAACTCCTCTTTCTGCTAATGACAAAGTCTCATCAGGAACTACAACTTTGAGATGTTTAGCATGAAATCCTAGTTCATTTGTATAAACAGTTTTCATAGTAGATATGAAGTTTGAAGTAATATAAAAATTTTATGATTCAGAGACTCTGCCAGAAGACACAAATCTAGAGATATATCTAAGAATAAAGGTAACAAAAAGTCGCTAGCCTCAAATCCCAACGCCCTGAAAAATTACCTGATAAAGGAGATATGCATTAAACCCTAATATTACTACTGCAAAAATAATTGCAAATGTTGTTGTTATTTTTTTATTGACGAGCTCTTTCATTATATTTTTGTTGGATGTGTAAATAATCAATGGTATCAAGGGCAATGGAATGAGCAGGCTTAATGCAACCTGGCTTAAAACAAGTATCCTCAATGGCTCAATGCCAAGCAAAATTGCAATTGTGACCGGAATAACATTGATAAACCTTGTTATCAGCCTTCTAACCCAAAGTTTTATTCTAAACCCTGTTAAGCCATCCATGACCGATTGTCCAGCCAAAGTGCCCGTAACTGAAGAGGATATTCCTGCGGAAAGCAATGCCAATGCAAAAATCAAAGCGGCAAAATTTCCAAACAGCGGGATTAAAGTTTTGTAGGCCTGGTCAAGAGTTGCAACATTTATTCCAGCCTTGTAAAAAGCGGCTGCTGACATTATAATGATTGCTGCATTTATGAAGCCGGCAATTGTAAGTGAAACTACATTGTCTATCAAGTGGTACTTCAATGTTTTAAGTTTATCGCCAAAATTTGAATTAATTATTTTATTTTTTATAAGCCATGAATGCACAAACAAGGCATGCGGCATTACCGTTGCGCCAATTATGCCAACAGCTATCAAAGCGCTTTCCTTTGTCAGGATCGGCTTGACTGAGTGCACAAAAACAGACGGCAAATCAGGCTTTGTGATGAAAAGCTCATAGACGTAGCCCAAGCCGATTATTGACACAAAAATGATAAATGACTGCTCCAAAGTCCTGAACTTCTTTTGAGTAAGCAAAATTATGAGCAAAACATCTGCGACTGCAATATAAGTGCCCCAAAGCAATGGAATGCCGAAAAGCAAATTTAAAGCTACAACAATTCCAAGGAACTCTGCCAAATCAGTTGCCAAGATAACAATTTCAGCTAAAATCCAATAGCCCCAAACAAGCCATTTTTTATTTAGCTTTTCCTTAACCAATTCCGGCAGAGAATAACCTGCAATCCCAAGCTTGCCTGAAAGATACTGGAAAAGCATTGCCATTCCGGAAGCAAGCCACACAACCCATAATAAATCATAATTAAAAGAAGCGCCTCCTGCAATGTCAGTTCCCCAGTTGCCAGGATCCATGTATGCAACGCTTACAATCAATCCAGAGCCCATAAAAAGCCATAACTTTCTGTCAGAAAATATTTTGAAAGAATCAATAATCTTTTGAAAGATAGCCATTCTATTCCTTATCCCAAAACCAAAAACCCAGTAAGGTACATTATCAAAAGCCCTGCTAAAAATCCAAGCACATTTGTAAATGTGAATATTGAAAGCCAGCTGCCCTTTGCCATCTGCTCCAGTATGTCAAAAGAAACATCAAAAATCGCGCCTGCTCCAATGGCAAGGAAAAAAACCCCAGGAACGACTATTGCAACTCCTTCAGTCACATTGTGGACCATAAAGCCTATAACAAGCAAACTTCCAAGCGCAATTTCGCCTACAGCATAAGCGCTTCCTATTGCCAAGCCCTCTCCCAGATTATGCAAGCCGATTCCAAGCGAAATCAGGTAGCCCCACATCAAGGCTTGGTAATGCTCACCTTTTTCTTTTGTGTAGTGCTGGGTCTTGTAGCTTACAGCAGATAAAGTCAATACAGCCAGCAAAAATCCAATCAATAATATGCCTATGCCGTTAAATGCCTGCGGCAAACTTTCAATAAGCTCAAAAGACTCTGACAATGCATCAAAGCCAAGAAACACCAATAATCCAACGGTAAGTGAAAGCAATAAGCTGTACCATTTAAGCCTTAACATCTTCAGGAATGGAAACCAAAGCAAGCCGATAAGAACAGGGATAATGCCAACATAAACCCCAAGCAATATAAATGTCTTAAAATAGAAGAAGTTGAAAGTAGGTGTTAAAGTTGCAACTTCAACCTCTTTTTCAAATGTGACGCCGTTTCTTGATATAAGCGTGATTTTCTCAAAATCGCCGTCAAGCCACGGGTAATCAATTTCTATTTTTCCCTTTTCAAGCGGCTTTAAGGTGCTGTCAGGAGCCATTTCAAACTGCCAGTAAGCGTCATTAACCAAAACTTGCGCTATTGTAACAGGCTCGGGGCCGTCATTAAAGACTTCAAGAGCCATGTGCTCTGGAGAAAAAATCACTCTTTGCACAAATGCGTTTTCAATAGGCGGCACAGAAGCTTTAAAGACTCCCAAAGGGCCGAATTTGACAAAAACAAACAATAGGATTAAAAGCAAAAAAACAGGGGATAAGGCGCTTGCCCAAAGCTTCAGTTTGCCTTTATTTTCCTGCTCTTCCATTTTTACTCCGTAACCTCAAAAAAGCCCATCCAACCAAGTTCTGCAAATTCTGAAACATGAGCATGAAACATGTACATTCCAGGCCATTTGAATCTTACATCAAGAATCGACCTTTCTCCTTGCACCATTGAAACAATATCGGTATAAGCGTTCGGCTCCTGTTTTGTACCTGTACTGTACTCGTCAAAGAAAGTTGCGTGCAAATGGAAAGAATTGATAGGGTCAAATTCAATTATATTGATTAGGTAAATCCTTATCAATTCTCCTTTCTTTACTTTTATGGGATTTAATGCATAATAAAATGCCTTTGTGTTGACGGCATAAACTTCATTCCCTCCATCAAGGTTTGTATCAAAAGCATTCATCACCATTACAAGCTCTTTGCCAGGCTTCTGCCTTGTATCATTTTTTGGGTCAACAATGTAAGC
>JACPTD010000030.1 GCA_016192955.1 Candidatus Woesearchaeota archaeon
ATTTTAGCCGACCGCAAAGCGGGAAAAATTTATGTTCTGAGAATCTTCAAGAATCCCATGCCTCAAAGGCATCAAAGCAATACAAATCACTGGGTTAGAAACTACCGATGGAATGAAATGGAATCGGGAGAGTTTCATTGAACAGAACAACTGCAATGGAGCATTAATTAGAGTAGGCTCAGCAGGGACTGGAACAATCCCTACATTTGAGCTAAACTGCACACAAGAGCGAAACAATCCGAGAACATTTTATTGGAATGCATCAGAACATGCTCCAGGAACAACAAGATACGACTGCACGGCTGTTGATGGAGATGGCAGACCCTTGGGCAGTGCAACGTTAAATACATTGAGAGGAACATACCATGTGCCAAGCGGAATATGGGCTCAAAGATGCACTTTGACTGCGACAAATACTTTGGGGCAAACTGCATCCTGCAATAGCGGAGCTATCAATGTTCCTGATACAAGGACATTTCTTCAATATGCCAGATTAAGGCAAACCCCTGAACCAGTAGGCATATCTGTGGAGGGAGTACCTGCACCCACTTCTCAGTCTAGTAGCGGAGATTTGCCAAGAACTGCCCCGGGAGTTTCAAGAGGACCACCATTGCCTGGACAGCCTGCAACTACCTTTGTTTCTCCTCCAAGTCCAACTACACCGCCACCTTCTGGCACAATACCACCTACAACTCCAAGTCCTTTGCCTCCATCAACAATACCAATCCTGGAATGCAGGATTAATGGATATACACTTGGGTGGCGCACTAACGCAGACAATGGCAGGATAGAATATAATTGCATTGGCAGCCTTGGCACCAGCTCCAGAACAGGAATAATAAATGATTGGAATGAAGTAAACATACCCTCTTCAACACCTCCCCAAACATGCACAATAACAGCAAGGAACTCACTTGGTCAAGCATCGCTTCCATGCGCTATTAGCATTCCTGGCGCTTCAGCCCCTGCAAGCAATCAGCCATTTGGAACAGTTGTTAATGCTCCTGTTCTTCCAGCAGATGTCTCAGCATTGCCTCCTTTCCAACTCAATTGCAGCAACCCTCTTTCTAGTGATCCTGCTACAGGAAGGCCAGTATTCTCATGGAATATGTCAGGTCACGCTCCAGCCACTTTGACTTATAGATGCTCTGGAAATTTGCGTGAAGGAACAAGCCAAGTTTTTGTTGGCAGAGTTGTAATCCCTCAAGATACTCAAGCCCAAACATGCAGTGTAAGCGCAAGAAACTCACTTGGTCAGGAAGCAGCTTGCAATAGAGGAGATGTGCGTGTGCCATCAACAGAAGGGCTGGCAAGACAATTATTTTTGCCAAGCTTGCCAGAAGTTCGATTGGCTGTTGAAAGCGCTGATATTGGAGCATTAGGGCAAGGAATAAGTTCTACATTACCTCCTTTTGAGCTTAACTGCAGCATAACAAGAAGAACTTTCACCTATTCAGCATCAGGACATGCACCAGCTTCAATAAGCTATAGGTGTGGTGAAACTCAAAGAAATGGAATTTTACGCCCAGGAACCTTAGCAAATCTTAGAGGCACTATCAGCATTCCTGATGGCTTAGAAGCGCAAAGGTGTCAGCTAACGGCAACAAATGCAATTCAGCCAGATGCAACCTGCTCTGTAAATGTTCCAAATACTCAAAGAATTCTCCAAAGAGCGGGGATAAGCGATATAACTCCACAAACATTAGGGCAAGGAACAACTCAGAGAACGTCTCAACAGCTAGCTGATACAGCATCCTTGCCGAATTTGGTTGTTTCTTCATTAACAATAAATAATAATAGAGAATTAGTTGCAGCTAATACTCCTATTCCGTCAGAAGCAGTAATTAGAAATTTGGGAACAGCAAGATCAGAAGCTTCTATAGTAAGTTATAGAATTAATAACACACTAACCCGAAATGTTGTCCAGCAAAATACATTTAATCTTAATTCGCTTGAGCCTTATTTGTACCAATCATTCTCAGGCAATCTCCCAGGCCTTCCAGAAGGCACTTACGTTATTGAGGTATGCGCTGATAGAAGAAATGATTGGCAATCTGGAAGTGTAATTGAATCAAGTGAAGAAGATAACTGCCTTAAGAGACAGTTTACCGTGCTGCAAAACTTGCCGACAACGCCAACAGCAACTCCCACTGTTCAACGTAGTGCATCAATAGACTTGTCATGCAGCTTGAGTTTAAACAATAATGTTTATGTAATTGGGTGGGCAGCAAATCATTCAGGGGCCAGTGTACAGTACGGATGCACTGGCAGTTTAGGCTCAGGAAGACTAAATGCAAGAGGCGCTATCGATGTTTCTGCTACTACACCCTCACAAGAATGCAGGCTGGTAGCGATACACCCATCTGATGGGACGGAAGCAAGATGCCAGCAACTAAATATTATTAGCATTACAACAACAACTCCAACTACCACAACAACAGCACAACAGCCAATACTTGCCTCAATCAACGGCACTGTTGGAGGGCTTCAAATTATTTCTGGCCAGCCACTAAATCTAATTTTAACAGGCTCAAACTTCCGAGCAGATTCAGTTATTGCTTATGAAGGTCCTTCAAGTTCAACCATATCGCCAACTACCAATAATGCTCCAACACAATTAATACTGGATTTACCTTCCTTTAATCTTCCAACCGGAACATATAACATAAGAGTAAGAAATCCTGGTGTTCCTGATTCAAATCCGATACCTATTACAGTTGTAGCAGCGCAGCCTGCTTCAACAACTCCTATACCGCCTCCAGGCACAACATCACCCGCACCAAACATTCCAGCGCCAACAGGCACAATAACTCAATTGTCTGATCCTGCTTGCACTGCGCCAGCAGGAGGAACATGCTCTGTCACAATAACATGGTCAACAAGCAATGTTCCAGAAAGAAGCACTCCGGGAATATTTTATGGATTAAATGGTGCTGCTCCGACAAACTTACTATGCACAGGCGCCAGAAATGCCCAAGGAGTTGCTTGCAGAGCGCCAAATACCCCAATAGGAACCCATAACACTGTGCTTTATTCAAATGTTAATAATCCAAGCCCAGCAACTCAACTTTATTCTATGAGGATAAGAGTTGCAGAGCAGCAGGCTGTTGGAACTGCACCAACAACAACAGCAACTCCAACAGGCACAATTAATACAATAACACCTTGCAGCGCTCCTGCTGGAGGCACATGCCAAGTAACTATAACATGGTCTGCGCAGAATGCCCCGAGTCCGGGAATATTTTATGGATTAAATGGAGCCCCTGCATCCAACTTGTTATGCTCTGGCGCTCAAACTTCTTGCCCAGCACAAGCGCCAATAGGAACTCATAACGTAGAACTCCGTGCCAATATCAATGATCCAAATTCAGTGATTGTTAGGACAAGTGTAGCAATTTCACAACAATCTACAGGCACGACTGTATCTGCACCATCCCCAACCCAATCTTGCGCTGCCAATGCTGGAGCGGGATGCGGCAGTTGCAATGGTGTGATTAGATGTGATGGAACTTGCAGCATTGCAGACCCACCTAATTTTAGAGCGCCATGCGGACGCTGCAATAGGGGCACAATTGACTGCAGTGGAAACTGCCAAGGCGATCGTTCCGATTGCGGTGCCCCCGGAGCAACCGGCCCAATTAATGGAGGCTCATGCGGAAATTGCGGAACTTTACAGTCTTCCTGCAGTGATGGGTGCACATTTACAAGTTCTGAATGCTCTAATCAGGGCGTATGCACTCCTGGCTATGGTGAATGGCTGCCTTGCGGAACAGCAGGCAGGCAATTAAGGAGTTGCACAGGCTCATGCACTTGGAGTGTTGGCGCATGCGAAGAGCCGTCAACTTCTAAAATCAGCGGCAGCGTAATTTACGAGCCGATAAGAATCAAATGCACAGACACTGACAATGGAAAGAATGTTTATTTGAGAGGAACTGCAATATCAGATGCTTATGGCGCAGACTATAAAGTTATGACTGACTACTGCTATGATGAGTACAATGTCAATGAAGCAGCGTGCAGAGCAGACGGGACTTTGGAGACATACAAATACGGGTGCTTAAATGGATGCAGGTTTGGGGCTTGCGTTTGAGAATTTAGTTTATATCTTTCAAGAAAAAAATTAGCTCAACCACCAACCATTGCATCAAACAAGACTTTCCACTGCTGCTCGTTAAAGACGCCAGAGCCTTTATAAATTATTTTTCCATCTCTACTTATTGCATATTTTGTTGTTGTATATTTTATTGCATAATCTGAAAGAATGTTTGATTTTCCTTCGGCAAAATCTATCCCATTAAGCCCTTTCTTCTCTTTGTATTTGTTTATCAGCTCTTTATTTTCATTCAAATCAAGGTCTATAGCCAGGAACGCGGCCTTGTCTGTGTATCTTGGATAGACATTCTTCACAACATCAAAGTCCCTTGAGCAGTAAGGGCACCAGGAAGCCCAGAAGTAAAGCAAAACAGGCTTGTTCTCCTCTTTAAACTGGCTCAATCTGTATTGTTTTCCGTCAATTGTTGTGATGGAAAAATCAGGCGGCGTATCTCCTTTGTTTATTCCAAATGAAGCTTGCTGCAAAACCGTATTGCCTGTTTCCGCAGTTTGATTTGCAGACGAGCAAGCGCTAAGAAAAATAATTAAAAGCAATATCAATCCGATAAAATAATTCCTAGCCATATAAGTTGAGATTTGAAAAATACTATTTATAAATTATGTTTAATTGTTAAATAAAAAGTTTAATCTGTTCAAGCGCTTCCCTATAAACATTAACATAGCCATTTATCTCGTCTCTATAATGGAAATTTTTCTTGATGAAGATTTTGGCATTTTTGCCTATTTTTTCCCTTAATTTTTTGTCCAGAGTCAGTTTTTCCGCTTTTTTGCAAAATTCCTCGCCATTTTCAAAAATCAGGCCATTAAACCCGTTTTTGATTATTGACTTGTTGCCTTCAATTGCAGATGCAAGTACTGGTTTGCCCACGCTCATTGCCTCCAAAACTGCGTTTGCCATGCCTCCTTCTGTCACTGAGGTGTTGAGCGAAACGTCAATGTCCTCAAAAACGCACTTTATCTCGTCATGCGGGATTTTGGGAATGTAATAAACCCAGTCATGATTTTTTATTTTGTTAAAAAAACCCTTTGCAAATTCCTCATCTAAGACAGGCCCCGCCAAAATAAGCTTTATGCCGTATTTTTTGTTCAATTTTAGAAATTCTTCAAAGTAAAAATTTCCATACTTTATCTGCCTTATGGCGGCGGGCAGGAAAAAAATAGCATCTTTTTGGGCTATTCCGAGTTTTTTTCTTATTTCGCAGTGCTTGTGCCTTAATTTAACTGTCTGTTTTATTGTTTTGATTTTGCTTCTTAGGTATGGAATCTCTTTTGTTATTTTTTCCTTCATTGTTTTATGAAAAACCACAATTTTTTTAGCAAAGCTCAGGATTTCCTTTAATTTATCCCTCTTGTCGTCTTGAAATAGGTTGATATTGGCGTCAGTGCCTGTGATTGTTATAATCAAAGGAACGTATAGTTTCCTGCAAACTTCAGAGCCAATAACCCCGGATTTGTAGGCGTGGAAGCCATGAACCAAATCTGGCTTGAACTTTTCGAGTTTTCTGATATTTTCTCCATTTTTTAATTGCTCCGGCAGGAAAACCTTTGTCTTGACTCCTTTTGATTTCAGCCCTTCAACAAGCCTGCTCGCTGTTGTGGCATTTCCTCCGACAGAAGGGGGATAAGATGGGGTGATAATTGCTATTTTCATATTTGCGCGAAATTTACAAGGTTTATCCTTCTTTTTTTTATTAATTTCATTATTTTATCGCTCGTCATTAATTTAATCTCGCTTTCTCTTTGCCTTGAGCTATGAAAAATGTCGCCTTTTTTGTCAATATAGGCAGGATGCGTCATTAATTCGCTTGTGCCGTTTTTTATGGAGTTTAGGATCATGGACAATTTGTTGAAATTCATGTCATTCATGTTTAAAATGCCATAAAAAGCATTTGTCACTCTTAATTTGTTTTTAAGTATTTTTGTTTTTGCCATTTTTGAGAATTTTGCCAGCATATTTCTCTTTTTAAGTTCGTTTGACAATTTTTGATGTTTGTTGGCTACTTTTTCATTTGGAATTCTGATGCATCTTATCTTGTATTTTTTTGCTAATCTCAAGATAATATCTATAACATTTGGAAAAATATGAATATGATTGTGCCCGTTTATATGTGTTATCTTTAACCCTTTAGAAACAGCTTTAAGAATCTGCGCCTCTATCTCATCTTCAACTTCCTTTTTGTCAGCATTTTTATAATAACCCCCAAACCATTTTGTTTTCCCTATAAACTCGCCATTCTTTCCAGCCAATGTTT
Source organism: Candidatus Woesearchaeota archaeon (assembly GCA_016192955.1). Lineage (GTDB taxonomy): Archaea > Nanobdellota > Nanobdellia > Woesearchaeales > GW2011-AR4. The sequence continues at coordinate 6,366 of JACPTD010000030.1, forward strand.
TATTTTTTGTCAATGGCTTGAATTCCGTCAAATTAATATGCAATCCTACATCAAGATTTTTATTTTGTTTTAATAGGTTTATTGACTCCTGAAAATAGGTTGTATTAACAATTAAAGAAGTTGATGTGACAATGCCTTCTTTAAAGCACCTAATTATGGCTTTATTCACATTCCTGCTGTAGCCAAAATCGTCTGCTGTGACAATCAGTCGCTTCATCAGAAAATTGGATGATAGTGGGTATAAAAATATTGCGCACTGGCAACCAAATTATAAGTATCCTAAACCTTTCAAGTATTTATTCAAATCTTTATACTCTTTATCGCTGTCAAGTATGCAGATTAATTTTACATAGGGCTTGTCAACAAGATAAATAATTCTTTTTTCCCTATGCTGTTCCTCAAACCTTATTCTGAAAAGAAAAAGATTGTAGCCCTGGATTCTTTTGTTGCGAAAAGGATTGACTTTTACCAGCCTTAATCTGTTTTCAACAACTCTTTTAGCCTCATCGCTAAGCTCATCTATCTGTTGCAGAAAGAAGTGGGATGGCTTTAATTCATATTCCACTTTTACTTTCGCTTTAATTTCGTGAATAGCTGCTCTTCAGTGCCGTAAAGAAAAAGTTTATTCAAAATTATAAATTGAGGCTATAACCCCTTTTCTCTCAAAAAGTCAGATAATTCAAACCCAAAACCCTGTATCTGTCTTGGAAGATGGGAAGCGTCAAAAATTCTTCTGAGTTCCTTGAACCTTGGAACGCATATTTCTGCAAATGGATAATGCTCCAAGCACGGTAATGGAATTCCCTCACTATCGAATCCTGTCACTGGAACAAATTCAAAATCACCTCCAATTCGCCTTGGATGGTTATAACTTTCAGGTTCTTTTGAAATATGATATTTATTCGAGACTTCATTTAGTTTGATCCAATAAACAAATCTAAATAACATGGCGCCTGGGCATTTTGCATATATTTCTAAACCATCTTTCCATGTTTGAGGCATGAAGCTCACATCAATTTTAACAGGATATGGTGACGTCATTAAAAATCTGGCTTGTCTTGGAGTAGCACTAAAAATTTCTTTGTACTCCTCAGCTGGCTCTATTGGTTCAAATCTAGAACGTCCACGTACTTCTGTGCAATCATATCTTCTTTGAATTTCAGGAAATAAGTGTCTGTAAGCAAACCAAACATTCACATACGGACCGAAATAGGCTAACTTTTCCAGCCCTTCTAATATGGCGTGAACTTTATCCAGATTGGAAGGCATTTCAACTGGTGAAATTGCAACAGCCATAAGGCAAATGATAATTTGTATAGATTATTAAAGGTTTACCTATCCAAACGTAAAAGTGTAAATCTTGAAGCCCTTGCCAATGGCATCTATTTGAATAACATGCTCGCCATAGCCCTTGCCTGAAACAATGTTGTAAAGCTTAAACTCACTAATATTTGTGGTGCTTTTTCCGTCTTTTATTGTTATTTCAGAGCCCTTGTTGTTTTCATTTAAAAAGTCTGTGTCTAAAAATATGATAGCTGTTGAATTGTTTTCAGAGCCTGCCACTATATTCACGTCCTTTGCCTCAAATATAAGCAGTATAGAGCCGTCATCATCAATAAGCTCCATGTTGTCTGCATTGTATTTCCATTTCCCCTCAAGATAAACAAAATTCTTAAATGGGTTTTTAGGAAGCTTAAAATCAGCAATGGCGTTTGGCTTTAAGCCTTGGTAGCCCAGATTGCCCCTGTCAAACTGGTAGCCAAAATAGATTTCAGGAGTGCCAATATTTTGGGGGCTTATGGCGATTGCCTCGCTTGGCTTTGTTATGTTCACTTTTACACCATTTTTTTGGTTTAGCTTCTCCATTCTTTCCTGCAGCAAAGCCTGTATCATTTTTTCAGTTTCCTCGTAAGCGCCTTCTCCTATGTGGTCGTATCTTATATAACCATCCATATCGATCAAATACTTATGCGGCCAGTACCTATTTTGGTAAAGGCTCCATGTTGCGTAGTTGTTGTCCTGCGCAACAGCATACTTTAATTGATAATCATTGACTGCTTTCAGTACATTTTCATATTTCTTCTCAAATTCGAATTCTGGAGTGTGCACTCCGACAATCACAAGCCCCTTGTCTTTGTACTTCCTGTCCCACTCCTTTAGGTAAGGCAGCGTCCTAATGCAGTTAATGCATGTGTAAGTCCAGAAATCCACCAAAACAACTTTTCCCCTTAACTGCCCTATTTTCAATGGCTCTGAATTAATCCATCTTTCTATGCCTGCAAAATCAGGAGCTTTTGGATATTTTGAATTGCTGTTGTCTGGCTGGCTATCAACCCTGGCCTGCGTTAAATCCGGCTTTTGCGACTCTATAAAAAGTATTGCTGCTGCTACAAAAATCACAGCAATCGCTGTTAAAAATGGTTTTTTGATTAAATTTTTTGTATTAATGAGAGAAGCGAGGCTGCAAACAACCAGTTTGCAACAATATTTAGTTTATTTGTAAAAACTAATATTCCCAACAATAAAATTCCTACAACAATGTTGAAATACTTTAACACTGCTGCTGATTTGTTAATTATTTTAAGCGCCTGTGTTGTAAACAGCCCAACTAATAAAAATGGAATCCCTAATCCAAGAGCATAAGACATCAACAAAACAAATCCTAAGCCTGGTTTTGTAACCACCAATGCAAATACACTGCCTAGAATAGCGCTTACGCAAGGCGTCCATCCAACTGCAAATGCTGCTCCAAAGACAAATGAAGTTACATAAGTTATGCTGAACTTTTTCTTAACAGCGAATTTGTGCTCTCTTTCAAGAAAGCTTATTTTTATTAGTCCCAGTATGTAAAGTGCAAACAAAATAATTATAATCCCTCCAACCCTTGAAAGCCATGTCTGCACATTATAAGAAACCCTTTCTAATACTGTATTTAATAAAACACCCAACAATGCGAATATGACAGAAAAGCCCAAGACAAAAGCCACACTATTCAGGAATATTTTTAATCTTGCATTTTGCTGCCCTGCTGATGTGCCTGACAAATAAGCCAAAAATCCAGGAATCAAAGGCAAGACACACGGGCTTGCAAAAGAGACTATTCCTGCAATGAATGCGACAATAATTGTAGGCTCTACCATTTTGTTTTAAATTTTATTTAATGAGTTATTTTAAACCTTGCCCAATTCCTCCAGATATCTTTGCTTGTCCCATGAGTCGGGGAATTTGCCAGCCCTTTTGCCATCTTTCAAAATCACTTTTGTATGCTGGTAACCCACTCCAAATTCTTTTGCCAATGCCTCTTCATCAGCATCCGTGTCTGAATCCCTGTAATTAACCCTAAAGCCTATCAAGTCTTTGTCATTGATTTCATTGAAAGCTGCAAATGTTTTGGGCTGCTCTAATCTGCATATGGGGCACCAATTTGGTATTTGGTTGATTCTGTTCCTGCAAGCGCTTTTCCTGCATATTGGGATTTTTCCATCATAGCTTCATCATTTTTCATCATTTCTCCTTCTTTTTCAATAGTATCAGCTTTTTCCATTGAATCCTCGCTTTTTTCCATAACACCCTTGGCATCTTTTTCCATCATTGCACCTTCCTTCTCTATTGTTGTTTCAGCTTGTGTGCATCCAAACATGGCAATGCTAAAAATTAGCAATAAAGTCAAAAAATTGTTTATTCTCATTTTTTCTCACTCCCAGGTTATCTTCAATAACACCAAAAATCCCATTGTCTGAAGCAAAGTCAGGATAAAAACATGGATTTCAACTTCCGGGCTGTAATAGTTCATCATAGTCAGATAGTAGTAAAGTGAAATCAGATTCTGGATCAAGAACAATAAAGCAAAGATGAGCAGGCCGATTGTGAATTTTGACTTTATTTTTTTAAGGTTTTTAATATAGGTATGCAATAATCCGCCTAGGGCAAGCGCTGAAACAACAGTCAATATTGTTGTCAGGCTCATTAGCATTGCCATGGAAAATAAAGGGCATTGCTTATTTATTTACTTTTTCCCAAATTGCCCCCAAATCTCCTCAAAAAGCGTGTAATTTGCGCTCATTAACTCTGACAGAAAATACACAGCTCCGTAATTCCCTTTATTGACTGCCGTTATTATGTCGTTTTTTTCAAGCACTTCAATGTGGTGCCTTATAGTCTTGTAATCAAGTTTGAGTGTTTCAGCAATCTTGTTCGCATTAGAGGGCGTTTTCCTAA
>JACPTD010000022.1 GCA_016192955.1 Candidatus Woesearchaeota archaeon
ACTTAAAAAAAGGCTCTGCTGAATATAAGCTGAGCTTAATAATTGACTCAAAACTGAACATAGAAAGATTGAGTAAGTAGACCCGTCAAGCCTACTAACCGCTTTAAAGGCGGGATTCGTCAGGGTCTGTTCCTCAATAACCATAAATTAGTATATGTGATATATAAACCTTTCGCCGAAAATCAAGAAAAAATCATTAATGGTTGAACATTAACTAAAAAACATTAACGAAAAATCAATGAAAAATAAAAATTTATTCAACAACAAAATCGCAAAATGAAAAGAGAACTATTAGACTCAAATATTTATGGAAAGATTGTTGAAAAAATGGATATGGATTTTGTATTAAACAACTTACCGAAGTCAAATATTATTGTTTATGGAAGTGATGTGATTAGAAAAGAGCTACGAGATACGCCAAAAGAAAAAATAATGATAACTGAAAATAAAAAAACCAAAATAAGGATATTGCTTCTAAATATTTATGATTTTATTGTAAAGAACCACCAGCTTAAAACTACAGATGCTGTAAAAAAACTTGCAGACACATACTATGTCGCATATAAAAAATTTAATGGGCTCAAGCCAAAAGAGCATATAATTAATGATTTTTTAATAGTTTCTACTGCCACATTGAATAAGCTTGATGTAGTTTACTCGGAAGACAACAAAACAATGCTAGGCGGGGAAGCTGTCAAAAGCTATGAATTAGTTAATAATATAACAAAATTAAGAACACCTAAGTTTAAATCTTATGAGGAATTTAAAAATGAAATTAGCAAGAAGTAGCCCTAACAAATTGCTTTATGCCTTTCCTAATCTCAGGATCTTGCATAGCTTCCTCTATTTCAGCTACCAATTTTTCCTTGGCTATTTCGGATTTTTTGTGTTTTTGTACCATATTTTAAATCATGATAGTTCACTATTTAAACCTTTCGCATGAAAATGAAAAATAAAAAAATGTTTTATAATAAAACCGCAAAAGGATTGGCTGGCTTAAGATGAAAAAGAAAATCATCGTTGATTTGGATGTGGTAACAGTAGGAATTTGGGAAAAATCAGATAAAAGAAGGGAGCAAGCGTTGAAGTTTATGGGAAGGATAGAGAATAAGGAATTTGAGATTGTAATGCTATCGTCCACCTTGAATCTTGTTGAAAAGTGGAAAAATGCAGAATTAAGCACCAAAATCAAGGAGTTTTATTCAAAAAATACCGGCCATTTTACAGATGATTTAGAAATATTTAATTTCTTGAGAAAGCACGAAGTTAGCGCATCTTTAGTTATTGACCAATTTTTGAAGAAGGGCATTAAAAGAGAAGACATTCTGCTTATACTGGCTTGTGTTGCCACAGAATCTGACTATCTTGTCACTTTGAATAGAAGGCATTTAAGAGATAATGAAGGGACAATAAACTCAATTTTAAATGACAATAAACTCAAGAAAATAAAAGTGGTGTATCCTAATGAGATTTAGCCAATTTATCCAGTTCCCTAAGCCTTTTGATGGAATCTTTAAAAATAGCCCATTTCATCTTGTCAGCCAAATCTATAGGATCTACATCTTCTGGTATCATAGGTTTAATCTTTTTCATAACAATGTTCAAGCAAACTCACTATATAAACTTTTCGCCCAAAATGAGCAGTAAACTATTTTACAGCAAAGCCGCAAAAGGAATCGTTAGTTTAGCTGCAATAATAATATTGCTTTCTTCAATATTAGCTACAGGCATTTACTACAATGATAATATCACTGCCGATGTTATTAGAGAAACTTCACTAGAAACAAAATCAGCAGCCATCACAATAACAGAAGCAAATGACATCAAGGAATTAATCCAATTGAATGAGGGCTGGTATGAAATTAAAAATAGTTATAAAGTAACATAAAATTATGCTATAAACTAACATAAAAAATGAAAATAAAAGAACACGAGGAATCATTTAACGAGCATAAGGAAACTATCTTTAGATGGGCTTTGGAAGTCAAAGGCATAGAAAACTCTCAGAGAATAATAGGTTTGCATACTTCAAGGGCAATAATAGACTTGCTTTCCATCCATCTATTGAAAAAGGAAAAGATTAGCCCTGGAAAGCAGATAAACCATCGCTGGTTCAAAAGCTTGAGGGCGTCTGGTAAAATCCCAAATTTTCCAAACAAAAAGCAAATTGTTGAAAAGATAGTAGAACTTGAATTATTGTGTGAAAAATTAACTTATGGCTCAAAAAGGCCTGAAACTGAAGCAAAGAAAGCTTTAGATTTATTCCATGAGCTCGAAAGCAAAATAAGAGGATTAGAAAATGAAAAAGAATGAGCTGATTTCATATGCAATGTCTTTTGCGGAATTTTTAATCAAGGATAATGATGCCTTTAAGAATATTTCAAAAATTATCCTTTTTGGCTCTGTGGCAAGAGGCGATTTTGACAAAGAAAGCGATATTGATATATTTATAGAAACAAATTTGCAGGATAAAACTATCCAAAAACAGCTTGATTTATTTAATCAATCAAAAATAAAGGAGATTCACAATTTAAAAGGCATAAGAAATGATATAGTTTTGAAGGTTGGAAGCTTAGAGCAATGGAAAGGGCTGAAGGAGAGCATTATGGAAGATGGCATAATTATTTATGGAAAATATGAGGAAAGCCCAAAAGATCTTAAACATTTCACTTTATTCAAAATTTCAGTTGAGAAAAGGAAGTTTTCCTTAAAAGTCAGGATTTGGAGAAAGCTTTATGGATACAAGCAAAAAATAGGAAAAAAGATTTATGTATCAAGAGGATTGCTGCAAGAGCTAAACTGCACTAAGTTATCTAAAGGCATTTTTATTTCTCCATTTCAGCATAGGCAAAAAATCATTGACTTCCTGGATAAGGGCAGTATAAGCTATGAAATGCTTGATGTCTATAAAAAATAAAGTTAAAATGAATAATCTGGCTAAAAACAAAGTTGGAAAAGGATTGGCAAGCTTGATTGCAATAATTATACTCTTATCCTCTGTATTAGCCACTTCAGTATTTTACCAAAATAACATAACTGCCAATGTAATAAAAGAAATGTCAATAGATAATAATCCATCAAAAATTTCAATAAAAGAAATTAATGACATCAAGGAATTAAGCCAATTGAATGAAGGCTGGTATGAGATAAGGAACGGATTTGTCTTTTACCTTGACACATTCAACTCTTATGTCCCGCTTTACATAAAAGTCAGGAATTTTGAGCAGCAGAATGGATTGCTTGCTGTTGATGAGAATGGAAATGTTGAATTTGAGCCCAGAGCAAATATTTTAAGAGAGAAAGAGATTGTTGATGAAGAGTTAAATGAAAAAATAAAGGGTTCACAGAATCTGGAAACCGAACCCAAGGTTAGTTCACGCCTAGATGATAATAGTAATACACTGCTATTTAAATCTTTTGGAAATGTGGTTACTGGGTTTGGGACTTTCAAGTATTCTGGGCAAAAAAACTTTAAGGGTAAGAATGGAGTAATTGTTGTAAGTGATGGCGGTTCCAATAATTTATACCTTTTTAAGGAAAAAGAAAAAAGCAGTTGGTGGTATCTTTCATGCGGATTTCTCACATGCTCTGACTGGACAAAAATAGAAAGAGGAGCTTCCAGCCAAATGTCAGGATGGTTTGGATACAACCAGTTTGAAAGAGATATTGTATCTACTATAGAAAGGATGCAAAACAAAGATGCTAAATATGTTATGGATTATATTGAACTTTATTCTAAATCTAACGATGTTCATGTTGATGCCGATATTAGTTATAGTACCCCAGTTTCTCCAGTAGCTGTTGCTGCTTCAGCATCCCAGCCAACTAGTGATCAGACTGAAGCTACAACAACACCTACTCGCTCCAATTATGTTTATACAAACCCCAAAACCAAAGGCTTGGAATTAGGAACTAGGCAGTTATATGATGGTGAAGTGATATTTGACAAAGATGGAAATCGTTTTATGGTGCTTCATTATGACCAGTCTGGCAATATCGTTTCATCTTTTGAGGGTATTCCTAAAATTGTGCCTCTAAATGCCAATTATGTGCCAGGAACCCCTCTCACAGAGCCACAACTTCGCCAGAATAAATTTTATTCCACTCCTCCAGTTGAATTTATTGCACCTGACGGGAAAAAACAAATTATAGGCGAGAACGGCAAATATTATTATGATGGATTTGAATACACATTGAAATATGATCTTAGCGGATATCCCTTTGGCTTAAGCGCAGACGGAAAGACCAGTCATAAATGGGAAGGAATTACAGAGGGAACAACACCAATTCTTTCCTCAGAACGTGGCTTTTCCTTGACTCCTCCAGCACCATCTCATGACATGAATGAAAGATTAGAACCCACTTATAGTGCTACAAGTGCAACACTAAACTTACCAGTGAAACAGGAGCAAGTTAAAGGAACAGATAAATGGGTTGTAAAAATGGGAAACAGGGAGCTCGCGATGAATGATCAGATATTTGAACCTTCTAAAGGCGACTGGTTAAAACTTATAACTGAAAGTGGAAAATGGGTATTTAAAGGAAGATACGACAAAAAAATAGGATCATATACTGAAACTTATGAAGTTAAAGATGTAAAAGAAGCAAGGTCTTTCACATACCCCCGATATTATCATTATAGTGACGGTGAGGAATATTCTTATGTATATGGTGATTCTATCATTTACTATAAAGGCACGCCCTTTACATTAGGATTAAACCCTAATGGTAATTTATATCTAAAACATCCAACTAATAATGAATTGAACGTCCCTCTTCCTATTGAAAATGGTGTGCCAGTTATAAGGGGCGAGGACTTCTTAAAAATTAACCCAAAACCCGGAGACGTTGTTGTGGCTGATGGATATTATGAATTTGCGAGAGACACACAAGGAGTATGGAGGTCTAAAGAATTGCCGCTTGTTACTTATAAGGATAAAGATATTGAGGCAGGCTTGGCAAATAAAAATATGAAGCCAAAAGAAATTAAAGCCGAGCCAGCAAAAAAAGCACCTGTTGCTACACCAGTTGCTGTTGCGCCGGCTGCGTCTGCTATTCCAACTACATCCCCCACAACAGAAACTCTTCCTTCAAACACTCCAAATCAGTTAGAGGAATTAACTGATAACCTTAGAGCCATTGGTTATCCTGAATCGGAACTTGAAAGGATCTTAGATAAAGATGCAAATGCCATAAAAAGAGCTCAAAATTTCCTTGGCGTTGAAGCAGACGGTTTTGTTGGAGAGCGCACAATAGGAGCATCAGGCAAACTTTTTGATTTGGAAGAAACCAGACAAGATGAAGATGCAACGAAACTTCAGGCAAAGCTAATTTTAGATAGCAGTGGTGAAGATATCATAGGGGTATACAATCCAAAATCACGCATTGCAATTGGAACGATTCAAAAAGATGGGGCAACAAAAATTGAGGTGTTTCAGGGTGATTATGAAGGTGTTATAGCAGCATTGCAAGGAAAAAAACCTGTTGAAGCTGCACAACCTGCTCCGCCAGTTCCATCCCCCTCAGTCCCGCCACAAACAGTTGAAGAATGGAAAAAATTAGTAGATAAAAAAAAGCCGTGGGATGAAACAACATTAAAGCAAAATCTTGGAGATTACTACGTTGATAATGAAGGTTATATATGGGCAACAGATGTGTTTGGAACTTTCATTGTTGGAAAAGCAGATCAAACTCTATTGAGTGAATATAGGGAATCAACAGTACAAGTTGATAGCGAGGGAAAAATAAGAGTATACACTACAATAGCCGCTCCAGCTGCACCAAGCCCAGCTGCCCCATCTCCTAAACCACCCACTTCAACCGCACCAACTGTAACTATGCCGTCACCTGATTTAACGCCTCAAGTAAAACAAAATATTGCGAGTTTACTCAATGTTTATATTGAAGATTCTGCAATAAAAGCAGGAAGACAGACGCCAAATGAAGAAGATTATAAAAAAGGTGTAGGGGCATATTTAAGTTCCATTGAAGGAAGAACTGAAACAGTAATGCTTGATGAAATAAAAAAATTCTTGAAAGATGAATATAAAACCTACCAAAAAGAGCCAAGATTTGTTCAAAAGCCTGCACCAGTTTCTGAACCCCCCAAAAAAATAGTTTATATTCCGGAGGACTACATTGAACCCGATGACCAGTTTTTGGCACAAATAGAAGGCAAGGATGCAATACCTGTTGGAACTTCAGGAGACAATGGAATTTATAGAGCCGGAGGAGAAGATTATTTAGTAATGCCTGACGGAACTTATGTTAAATTGCTATATGACGAGTTTTCTGGAATTCAGTTCAGGCCTGATACAGGGGATGAAGTTAAAATCACATATATATCAGACTTTGAAATACTTCCACAAATGCTACCTGCCCCTGCAGCACCGCCCATTGCCCTCACACCTGCACAGAGAGCACTACCATCTTTAGTGCCGGCTCCACCGCCTTTGGAAGGCTTAACCATAGATCCCAAAACAATAAAGGTTAATCCTGCAATAGTTCCAGGCGCACCATTTATTCCTGTTGGGGAAACCAAAGGAAAGTTACCAGTATCAATCACTGGGCAGCAGCCTGTCCATAGCAATTTTGTGCAGTTGCAAGACAAAACTGTAAATTCAGTAAAAGTCTACCAATCTCAAGACCCTAGCTTCTTCTTTGTTTATCAATACAAAGTTAAGGATGGAAAAGAGGAGCTATCGCAATCATTCACGCTTCATAAAAGCCAATATGATGGAATTAACTTTGCCGGCTGGGATGGCAATCTTAAAGTAATTCCATTAACAAGCGGCGGATTTAGAAAAGATACAAAATGTGAAGCTAACTTGTGCTCATTTGTTGATGAGCTATCTGTCAAGGGAAAGCCAGCGCAACAAACCAAAACCGATGTGACGCTTGGAGCAAATGCCCAAGAGTTGACAAAAAAAGTAGAAGAAAAAACATTTGACCCTAAAGGAGAGATTATAAAAGAAACGTTCTCGGACTCAATTTCTGGAGTGAAAAGCACAATAATAGCTGGCCCTGATAAACAATCAATCACTTATGAAAAAGACGGCAAAAAGCTCGAGGTTGCTCCTGAGGCGTATTTGGCAATTAAGAGTGACCAAGATGATAAAAGGGCTTTGCTGTTTTTTGGAGAAGCAGCTAACAGTGGGCTTACAAAAATAGACAAAATTCAATCAACGCCAGATGGTTTTAGCTATGTAGGCAATCTCAAAGGCATCCATATCTTGCTGTTAGATGACCAAAGAATAGCAACAAAAGAAGGCAACAATCTTATAGGGTTTATAGACAGAAGCAAAGGCTTGTCTGTAACTACAATAGAAGGCAAATCAACACTTGTTGGAGGGGGGCGAGGCTATATTTTATCTGATGGAGCAACAGCTTTTGTAAAGCAAGTAGATTTTGATGGAACAGTTATCTCAAACAGAGTAGATCAGCAAACTGCAGAAGCCTTTATTAGGGGGGAGTATAAAGATCCAAAACAAGCTGTTATCATTGTAACCAAAAAGGATGGCGCTTCAACCGAATATAAAATTTCCACAGAAGCAATTTCAAACCCAAATGATATTGCTTTTGGAATGCTGCCCATTACAATGCCTGATGGCTCAACTGCTTATGTCAATCCAGGAATTGGATTTGGATTGCCTTTCGGCTTGGGCGGTGGAGAACTCTACAGAATAGAAAATGGCAAATTGGCAAGGGCAGACACTGCTGAACTTGTAGCACTTAAAAACAACCTCAACAAGGAAAGGCAAAATAGGGGTATAGCAACTTTCGAGCAGGTTTCTTCCCAAAAATTCTTCGCCAATGTTGAGCGAGTCTTCACAGAATTTCAGGGGCTTGGATTTTACGCAACCTTGTTCTTTGACGAAGACTCGTTATTGAAGTGGAGAGATAATGTTGACAGGGCGTTTGCAACAGCCTATTTGGGAACAGAGTACTGGAGCAGCGCAATATGCGGAAATTATCTTGACGGCGAAGATGAAGGGATTGCCTATGCTGAAACTCCACAAGGTTTTGCCCAAGTTGCCGCGCATATTGAAGCGACAAGGTCAGAGCCGATTGAAACTCCGGAAGGAAGGGAGTTCATTTACAAAATAACTTTTAATGTAAGAAACGGGGACTTCGACAAGGACCCAAGAGCGCCTGAAAAGATGAAGTTCAATGTGGTTTTAAAAGGAGAGAGAACAGCAAATGTTTTCAGGCAGGAGCAGGAAGTCAAGAGGGGCTCGTCTTTTGGAAGAACAGGAAGAAACGCAATAGTGCAGGACAGCAGGGCTTTCTTTAATGAAATCTGCATGACATTTGACGAGACTCCGTTAAGGTGGAAAGTGGATGATAATAAAATATGCAACACAATACAGGAATCCTCATCAGCAGCAACAACAGTGTCAGTTCCGGCATCATCCGCAGCATCCACAGGAGCATCTGCCCAAGGCGACATAAATGATTTTTAATATATAGTCAGCCACAAAAATAATGGGGTATAGTTGTGGCTTCCTAATAGTCGACAACAAATCATAAATAACACCTAATTACTTTGTTGGTCGACTATAAAACAAAAGTTTTATATATATGTATATCTATATACAGATAATATGGCAAAAACTATAATGATAGCTAACAGTGTTTATGAAGAATTAAAGGAAGCAAAGAAAGACAGGAGTTTTAGCGAGGCAATCAAGGAGATGCTTGAGAAGTCAAAGCCGAAGACAGGCGCTGGGCTAAGGGATTGCGCAGGCTTGTTGCTCAATGACGATAAAGAGTATGAAAAAATAATGAAGGAATTAAAGCCGTTGTATAAGAAATGGACAAAAAGGTATGCCTAGACACAGATGTTTCTATAGAAATATTGAAGAGCACAGCCAAAGCGTCTAGATTGCTGGATTTGACTAATGACAGCGAAATTTATATTACAACTATCAGCGTTTTTGAGCTGTTTTTAAGAGAAACAAATCTTGATGCAATAGAAAAGCTGCTGCTGAGAACTGCAGTTTTGGATTTTTCCGAATTAAGCGCCAGAAAAGCAGCAGGGATATTGAAAGAATTGAAAAGCAAGGGAAGAATAATTGATATGAGGGACTTATTTATCGCTTCAGCATCAATTGTCAATAATTGCGCTTTAGCAACATTAAACAAGAAACATTTTGAAAATATAAAAGATTTGGAATTATTAAATTTTTAATTTGTAATATGAAAAGCAAACAAAATTTCCTCGAATGGAATAATAATGTCCTGGTAAGTTCGCTTAAAAAAATCAATGCAAACATTCTATTGATAGTTTTATTGGATGCTTTATTTTATATTGCCTCCGGCTATCTTTTTATGCTCTGGTTCGAGCGGATCCAGTCAAGTATTGCATCTTTCAATATGCCTGCGGACATCATATCCCTGGGCCCGGAAAGGGCGCAGCAGCTTGTAAGCGATGTAAGGGCGTTTTATTTCCTGATCCTTATTTCATTCGTGCTGCTTTTGATTGCGATAATATTTTTGGCAAGCATGACAAAAGGCATTATATGGGCTAAAACCGCAGGCACAAAAATAACCTTCAGTTTAATATCAAAATTCTTGGTTTTGAACCTTATATGGATGGGCTTTTGGCTTGCTTTGTTTTTTACGATTTTTTACCTTGTTCAGCCAGCCTTAGTTCAAATTTTTATCATTGTAGCTATAATTTTGAGCTTATACCTAACCAATACCCTTTACACACTTTTTATCAAAGAGCAGAAATTAAAAGTTATTTTTGCTTCACTCAAGCTCAATATTTCCAAAATTCATCTTTTTTTGCTGCCATACTCTGTTATCGGGCTGCTGCTCTATGTCATTATAAGGCTGGGCAATCTCATAAATTCCAGATATTCGCAGATTTTGCTTGGATTGACGCTGATTGTTTATGCCTCTATTGTCAGATATTATGCTTCTGGGCTGGTTTTGGAGATAGATAAGCTGTAAAACCGAAACCTTTATAAATTTCATATATAATTTATATATAAAACTATGCTTTTCAATAGTGAAATCAATATGAAATATATATAAAATAACTATATTATATATATGAAATACACGAAAAAGCTGATTAAAACCAGCGGTGGATTGGTTGTTAGGGTGCCATCCGACATAGTCAAGCTCCTCAACCTTACTGACAAGGATTATGTTGAGATAGACCTGACAAAGCTTGATGTCAAGGCGTTAAGCAAAAAATCAGAATAACATAAAATGAGCAAAAAAAGAGGCAGGATGGGCAGATTGTTTCCTAGCCCAAAATCACAGGCAGCTATATTCATCATAATGGCTGTTATGATAATAATAGGCGGAGTGCTTTACTTTTTTTACCAAGAACAAGCTCTTGACAAAGAGGTTGAGATTATACAGCCTGAGATAGCGCCTGTAAAATTGTATGTTGAAGACTGCATAAAAAGCGTTTCAATTGACGGGTTGGAAAGGATTGGACTGAGCGGCGGCTACATAAGCATTCCTGAAGAAACAGGCAATGATCCAAGAGCATATTTATCATCATTCCAAGCCTCAGGTTTTAAAATGCCGTACTGGTGGCATGACGGCATAGAGGCAGTTCCAACTGAAGAGTTCATAAGGCGCCAGATGGAATCCCATATCACATCAGAATTGAAAAACTGCATCAATAAATTTGAGCCGTTTGCCAACAGATTCGAGATCAACGAGCTTGGCGAACCAGTCGCAGATGTGCAATTCAATGACAATGATGTTGCTGTAAGCCTGAAATACTCCTTGGAGATAATCAGCAGGAATGGAAATGCAAAGCAGCTTGTGCAAAATTTCGGCTACATAATCCCAATCAGGCTCAAAAAAGCTTATGAGCTTGCAAAGCTAATCATGGAAAGCGAAAATAAGAATTATTTTCTGGAAAAAAAGACCATTGACCTTATTTCCCTTGACACAGAAATTCCGACAACAGATGTTGAAGCTTCGTGCAATTCAAAAGTATGGCAGCTAAGCAGCATAAGAGAAAAGCTAATGACTTTGCTGAGGGTCAACTTGCCTTACATCAGGATAAAAGGCACAGATTACAATCCAAACCTGTACGTGCCGAATCCAAGCGGCAAAAGCATTTACTCGCAGACATATTTCCAGCAGCATTATGTGTGGGAAATTGACAGCAACGCAGACAAGAAATTCAATAACATGAAAGTTGCCTTCTCTTATGACAACTGGCCGATCAAGATGTTTGCAAGGCCGAGCGAAAACGGAATCCTAAGGTCAAACTCGCAAAAAGGGACAGATATGCTTTCATTCTTCTGCCTGCATATATGGCATTTCACTTACGACATAAGCTACCCGGTCACTGTTTCTGTCATTGACAAGGAAACAGACAAAAACAAGGCATATCAATTTAACTTCGCATTTAAAGTCAGCGTAGACCACAACCAGCCCAGCAGGATAAACACAGGCACCACATTGTTTGAGACAGAAGCTGACTTGTCTTCAGACGATTATTGCAATGATGTGCGGAATGAGATAACAATCTTTACTGTCAACAACGCAACAGGCGAGGACATAAGGGATGTAAACCTGACTTTTGTTTGCGGCAGGTTTTATTGCAGCATGGGGCAGAGCAACTGGCTCAGCTTCGGCGCATCAGCCGGAATAACAAAAAGATTGCCGTACTGCGTTAATGGAATAATAAAAGGCGCAAAGCAAGGCTATGCAGAATCCAAGTCATTCATACAAACCGATGTTGACGGCAGGTCATACGTGCTGCCGTTGAGCCCTGTTAAGGAATTCACGAACTACAGGGTTGTAAAGCATTTGCTTTCAGACCCGGGAGTTGCGCGCGAGCTTGCCCCTAATGAAAGGGCATCAATACTTCTCAAAGGCAAAAGCGCCAGTTTTGAGAGTTTTGCCGCTTATCCAAAAGAAGCAGGATTCCCTTTAACAATTCCTGACGGCAAGGACGCAATATACGAAGTTGTGCTCTATGTCGCCGATGACGAAAACATCATAGGCGGCTATTCAGGAGACTGGAGTGTTGGCAAAGACTCTTTAAAAGGCGCTGATGAGATAATATTCCATGTTGTTGAGCATGGGGCTATATCTGACGATGAAAAATTTTTGTTTGTGTCAGGCTTAAGCTCTTATTCAAAAATTGTCCCATCGCCTGAATTGAGGTGAATTCAAATCAATAAAAATTCAAAAATTAAAATAAAAAAATGAAATCAGGAATCAAGGATTTAATAGCAGCAATCATTATACAGCTAGTATTAACGCTGCCATTTTATACAGCAAGCGCATACGGGCTTTCTATTTCAAATGTGAGGGTGACAAGCGTGTCTTCAAATTCAGCTGCAATAGAATGGAACACTGACAATGCCTCAAATGGAAGAGTCAGGTACGGCAGGACAGCATCATTGGGATTTACGCAAAGGCACGATAATTTTATTGAAAACCACACATTGTCGCTTTTTAACGGCATAGAAAGCGATACAGCCTACTTTTTTTCAGTTGAATCAACAGACTTGGCCGGAAATACGGCATCTGACAATAATTCAAACAACTTTTACACATTTAGGACAAGGGACATAACCCCTCCGCCTCAGGTTACAGGCTTGACTGCAGTTTCTACAACGCCAAGCTCAATATTTTTGTCTTGGAATGGCTTGAACATAAGCGATTTAAGCCATTATGTTGTGTTCAGAAACAGGGTAGCAATAGGCAATGCCACAGCAAACAGCCTTAATGACACAAACCTAAGCTCTGGCGCATCATTTAATTACAAGGTTTCTGCTGTTGACAATTCCGGAAATGAGGGCCCTCAGTCAGACACTTTAATAGCCTCGACATCAGGAATCGATAGTACAGCGCCAATAATAAGCAGCGTTGACTCATTGCCGCTATCAGACACAACAGCAAGGATTGCATGGCTTACAAATGAAAACTCAACAACAGAGGTATTATTTGGGATAAATGCAACAGACAGGAGAAAAAGCTCTTCTGCCTTGGAGACAAACCATTCTATTGTTATAGACGGATTAACCAGAAACCTGAGGCATATATTTGTTGTCAGCTCATGCGACAGATCCAATAATTGCGCTAACTCGTCCGGGCACAGCCTTATTGCAGGAAGGGACACAATACTGCCTTTTATCAATTTGTCAATTCCAAGGTTCGTGAGCAGAAGAGTTATAGATGTGATAGGCTCTACAGAGCCTTTTGCATCAGTGGCTTTGTTTGTCAATGACATGGGCATTCCATTAAGAAGCCTAAGCAGCAATGAGATAGGGAGCTCCGGCAGATTTATATTCAGCCAGATACAATTGCAGCAGGACAATGTCATAAAAATTGTCATTACAGACAGGAGCGGCAACAGAAACCAGAGGATATTTGAGACAGGAATTGATACAGAAGACCCAACAATCCAATTAAATGAAATACCATCTCTTACATCAAAGACAAATCTGACAGTCAGCGGCTCTGTAAACGAGCCTGTTAAAATAAAAGTTTTTGTCGAGACAAATGCCAATGACACTTCTGTGCCTTCCCAGATTACAGGCTTAAACGCAACAAGAATAGGGCAAAATTTTGTAGAGCTGCGCTGGAACGAGTCAAGGGACAGGGACTTCAGCCATTATGTTGTCTATAGGGCTGATGCAAGCCCGATTGCCGTAACAAAGCCTTCAACTTTCAACCTTTTTATAGACGCTTTAGTGGACAGCGGAAGAAGCTACACCTATGAAGTCTCTGCTGTAAACATTTTTGCCAATGAAGGCCCAAAATCAGAGCCTATAAGAGTAACAACATTAAGAGGGGGCCAAATATTGAATTTACAGCACGCGCCAGTTGATATATTTGAGGATTTCAGAAAGCCGTTATTTACAGCAAATACAAGCGGCAATTTCAATTTTGGAATCAGGCTGAATAAAAATGATGGAAAATACAGCATTAAGCTGATATTTGAGGACAGGGCTGAAAATGCCGTTATTATAGAAAAAGCTGTCACTCTTGACACAAAAAAGCCTGAAGTAAAAATAATATCGCCACCTTCAGGAGCTTTGATATTTGAAAATGTTGCAAATGAAGTTGATGTCATAGGAAAAACAAAGCCTAATGCAAGAGTGCATCTTTTTGTTGACAGAACACCATTCAGCTTTTTTAACCAAAGCTTTGAGATAAGCGGGCTGCCAAATGAAATACAAGACCTTCCTGAAGCGCAGCTTGATGCAAAATGCCGCTTTAATGTTGCTGCAAAATCATTCTGCAGCACAGGAGCTGATTTCTCTGTTGACGCTGACAGCAATGGCAATTTTAAGTTTGAGAGAGTTGATTTGACAACCATTTTTGGAGGCGCAAGCCGCTTGACAGAAGTGCCTGTGACCGAGTTTAGAGACACCCAGCTTAATCCTGAAGGCCAGGAATCCAAGAGAACAACGCTTGTTGTCATTGCAACTGACCAAGCAGGCCACAAGGGAGTTGCCACACAGGCAGTGAGGATAGGAACGTGCTGGAGCGGCAACCAGAGCTTTGATATTATTCCTTTAACGCAATTCCAGGGGCCGACATTCCTAAGCACTGAGAGCCTTGCAGAGGGAACAGAGACAGTCTACTTTTTCTTAAACTATACTTACATTGGAAGAGGCGCAAACCCAAAAATAAAGGATGTGACTTTATCAAGGGCGTGCAGCACAAAAGAAGTTACAGACCCAAGGTTCAACATAAGCTGCCAGATAATGCCTTCAGGCAACAGCCCGATAAAATTAAACGCGCCGGAAAACACAGTGTCATGGTCTGCTGTAACACTCAGCAGATTTCCCGGAATGGACAAATTTTTGGAAAATGACTGGAAAGCATTTTTCAAGGCTTTTAACAAGGAACTGACATTTCCCTTCAAAGTCAGGATAACATACGAGCATGATGTGCTGAATGATGAGGGGCAAAGTGTCAGGGCAAAGGAAGTCCAAACAACCTGCGAGCAGGTTTCCTATGTTGTTGACAACTCAATCATTGACCCGAGAAAAGTGCTGCCTGACTGGCTGCTTTTTGACGCTGTTGATTTCCTCAAGGATTCAATGAAAACAATCAATGAAGTGCAGGAGCAGATAAACAAGCTGATTGATTATGTTGCCATTGGCTGTTTGTATTCAATACTTGCGCGCATAATTGTCAAAATCTACAGAATTTGGACAGAATTCTCAGAAGAAAAAATATTTGCCAAAGCCAGAAGTGCTTTTGTAAAGCAGGGATACGGAAGCTTCAAAATAAAATATTTAAGCGATGCTGACTTGAAAAGATGCTTTCCCGCTTCAGCTTCTGCGTGGAATGCAGAGGCAAAGCTATACCAGGCCCAGAGATGGGCATGCGACAGAATATTCGGGCACTCTGCGCCATCGGCATGGACAGAGACAGAAGACGACACTGAATTGCACAGAAGAATCACAAGCGAGAAGACATGCGCTTCTGACTTTGACACAAGAGGCATAAAGTTTAGGGCAGAGAACTGCAGGGGATTAACTAAAAACTTTTTAGATTTGTTAAAAAATAAGGATGACATTCCAGTAGATAAAAAATGCTTCCTGGTAAGCAATACAAACAATCCAAACAATCCCGAGCCAAGCAATCCCAAAGGCCAGCGTATCTATACAATTGCTGAGCAGCAGGATCCTGTGCTTGTTTCAAGCAAAATATACAGGCTGGAGTCAGCTGAATTCAGGTTTACAGACAGCTTCTACGCTGTAAAGGCAAATGAAGATACTTACATGACCAGCTTCCAAAAAACCTGCGCTGAGCTTTGCAGGGGAGACAACAAAGAACCCAAAGGGCAAATAGAGTCAACAATTGATTTTAATGGAGA
>JACPTD010000023.1 GCA_016192955.1 Candidatus Woesearchaeota archaeon
ATAATTGATTATCATAAAAAAACTCTCTTTTGACTATGTTTTCATTAAACCCAAAATTGCCTTCTACTTGATATATCTTTTCTAAATCAACAGATTTAGATTTGTTTCTAAAAATATATCCAACTTTTGTTTCAGATGGTTCTATAAATTTTCCTACAGCTGCGCAGATAACCCCATAAATAGTAGAGAGTGGAGGGGCTGGCAAAGTAGGTTGGTATCCAGTAATAAATCCAATCTGCCTAAAAGAAGCTGTAAGACTTCTTAATTTTACTCTGAGAACTTTAAGTTTGTCTTTATCCATTCTGACATCTTCACAACTGCGTCTTTTGGGCTGACAATTTCAATTTTTGGAGTTGCGTTTGATTGAACAGACTCTATATCTGTTTCCATATTTGGCAGGAATCCTTTTCTATATCCTATAAAGATAGGGGATAAAACTCTATCAGCATAGTCTTTAAGGATTTGTTTGAATCCTTCCACATTAAAAATTACTTTTCCCTCTTTTTCACCGACAATATTCATAAAAATTGGATTTGGACTACTTAAAACTGCCATTATAATCAACTTTGGGCTTACATCGGTATGAGCAACTGCTTGTTTTGCTCCTCCATATAAATAAGGCAGAACCTCAATAGTGTCCGTGATTCTTTTTATTCTTTCTTCAGGTTTTAAATAAACAATTCCATCTACCTCTTTAGCACCTTTTTGTAAGGCTTCTTTCTTTAAATCGTCATTGAGATTTTTATAACCTGCCCTTTCTTTTAGATAGAATTTACCGACTTCCTCAATATGTAAAGAAAATATTCCTCTAAGAATTGTCGAATAGAGTTGATATTCATAAGGAACCGGATTACCATCATGGCGAGACATTACACCAAAATCATTAGTTATTCCTGCCAATAGCGAGATTAATGGAGAGCATTTAAGAGGAGAACCCCTCGTAAGTGTTATATTTTTCTTATTTTCCTTTTTAGCCGCCATATAACCAAAAACATCGTCTTCTTCATGTTTTATTGGATTGGCAGCGGTGTATGCAATTTTTTCTTCTCTGTTGATGGGAGAAGGCAACCACTTTTTATTTTCAAGCAAAGCAGTTCTCCACCAATATCTGAATGCCTGTCCAGAAACGTAAGGATACTCTTTTCCAGAAACTTTGATTTTTTTGACACCTATAGCATTATCTGTTCTTGAACCAGCTTCTTGCCCAGCATTATTTAACGCTGAGTGTGGTGCATCCACAAGTATTGTTCCTACTAATGTTCTATTCATTTTAATTACCTCCATTTTGTTCAATTTCCAATTCCACTTCTTTTTCTTCTCCAGTTCTATTTTCCATTATCCAATTGTGCGAAGTCTCATAAATCCTAAAAAGGATTAAATCTCTCGTTTCATTCCATAGTTTGTAGCCTTCAGATGTCTCAGGAAATAGAAATTGTATTAAATCATCAAGCTTTATCAACGGCTCTGTTTTATTCATAAATTGCCAATCTCTAGCGCATTTTATGAGAGCAATGCGCAAATTTGAAAAGTATTTCGAGCCCTCTATCTCATGAAGTCTTCTTGTATTACCTTTAGATTTCATAATCTCCACAATGTTATCGGCTAATTTTTTAATTGCATCAATTCTTTCTTTTTCCATTTTTCTCACCTTTGATAAATACAATTCTGTTAATTCCCAAGGACAGAGTGCCTTTTTCTCACTAGAATTATAAAAGTATCTTATTATTGGAATTCCATTTAGTAGTCCTTCATAGACACCATTAGGGCTTTTTCTTATTTTAACCTCAAATGTTTCATCTTTTTTTGATTTAAATTTCCACGCATTGCCTATTATAGCGTACCAACCTCCCAGTATGTTTTTAGTTTTGTCTCGTTTGTCAAGAAATTTTATTTTTCCCAAAAAACTGAATACTTCTGAAGGCATTGTAAAAATTTCCAATTCTGCTCCCCTATTACTGTTAGAGAAAAAGTAGCCTACAATAGAGGTATCCTCTATACCCCAAATCTCTTCATGATTTGCTATAATTAGTTCATCAATAACGTGAAACAAGGCATTTCTTTCGTTAGAATATTGATTTTTATAGATTCCTTCAAAATTTCCAGTAGATAACTGAGTTTTAATTCTTTCGTACATGAATTTTGCAAGGTCAAGAGATACATATTCATTATTTGAGTGTAAAAGTAAAAACTTCCTGCAATCCATAAGCATAGGCACAGAAAGTTGTATAGCAAAAGCACATGCTCCGCAATACTTTTCACCTTCTTCAAAAGCAGGGAAAAAATTTAGATAATCTCCAGAACCAGATAACGGAAGGGTAGTTTTCGTGAGATAGATTGTGCTGTCCCTTCTACCGCACCCTATACAGTTACCATCACTTTTGAAAGAAGATATATTGTTAATGTAGGTTTTAAGGAGATTATAATATTCTTTACTTTTCCTTGAAAGTTGGATAGATGGATTTGCAATTTTACTATTAGGAAAAATAAATTGAACTTTGTTTCTCCATGCTTCTTCGGTATAAATTAAAGAAATTTGTTTTGCAATATCATCTAAAACAGTATCTTCAACATCTTCAGGTTTCTTTTTTCCAGCCCATATAGTAATTAAGGCTACTCCATTATCAACAAATGAATTGCCCGTAAATTTGAAAATATTTTTAGTCATCTTCCCCTCTAAAACCTAATCCCAATCCTTTGCATATTGGACATTCCGTCCTTTTCCAGCTCCATTTCCTATTCTTCCACTCCTCATCGCTTAAATCACAAATTGTCTTATCATTCCTGAGCATATTCAAAAACTCTGAATGCGTCATTTCAACTCCTTCCAGTCTTTTAGCCAATTCCTGCAATTTATCCCAATGCTCTCTTTGCTTCCCAATCTCATCATAGCACTTCCTCGTGCAGTAATTGCCGAAAAACCAGTTTGCTGCAGTTTGGATCTTAACTAAATTTTCCATGTTTAATATTTTCATTTTTCAGCCTTAATCCCCAGTATACCCGCACACCCCCATTCTCGGCGAATTGACAACAGGCAAAAGCATCTCTTCTCCGCATTCGTGCTTTTTTGCGCACTGGCCGCAGAGCAATGCTTCTTCCCCGATTTCAAAGATGCACTGTGAGCATACTTCTTTTGGCTGTTTGCCGCACTTGCATTTAAAATCCGGCATCTCATTCCTTGCAATAATCTCTATATCTTTCAGTTTCTCTCCTGTTCTTTCAGACAGGCATTTCAGCCCAAGCGTTGTCGTGGTGCCGAAATCGTACTCATGGGAAAAATTTGCGCCAACTGAAAGTACTTTATTGAGGGATATTTTCATGTCTTTGTCTTCATATTCGGGCTGAGGGTCATAAGCATAGACAACGCCATTTATTTTAAACATACTCAAATGCCCGCAGCATTCCAGCCACAAGTCCCGCAAAAAATCATCAGCCTTTGCCAATTTGTCAGAAGCATTTGCCTCAAAATAAACCCAGAAAGGATATGCGCCGGCTTTTATGAGAAATATTCTCTCATTTCCATTGGCTTTGCTGTTTTCCTCTATCCTTTCAGAGCATGCAGCGAGATGTTTTGATATTGCATTTCCTGCATAGCTCTTCTTGCAATACACACATTTTCCTTCTGATTTTAGATTCATGCCTTTCACCTCAATTGCAGATTATATCATCAATTCCTCAAAGTCGTCAATGTTTATTCCATTTTCTTCTGAAAATTTTTTGGGCGTCTTAAAATTATCCTTTGCCAGATTCTCTGCAATTTTTTTAATAATCTTTATTTAGCTCTATTAATTCACCAATGTATTTTTCTGCATTCTCATAGTCCTTAAGGCATATTTTCGTTTTGCCATGTCATCTTACCACATTCATAAACCCAAATCCTGATGAATTTAACTCCCCCAGCCCAGACTCAAGTCCAAGCTGCAATATCCTTTTCTGCTCTTGCTCGAGATAATTAAACTTGAATTCCCACAGCGAACCCACCGTCTTTATTTCAATCCCGTTTTCAATCCTGTGAACGCATACGGGCTTTTTGAATTTGAACATCTCAAACAGGTTCTGGCTTGCAACATTCCTGCTGTAATACTGATTGTATTTTTTGATAAGATTGTCTGAAAGCTGCTTTACAAAGGCATTGGCCAGTATTCATACGGTCTTTTGCTTTCGATGCCATAACCTGCATATCTTTCTTTAGGAATTCTCATTCTTATAGGCGTTCCCGTAATAATAGCAGAGCCGGAATCTATAAATGTCTTAAGGAAACTGACGCTTTCAATCTCAAACTGCATTTCCCCTATATTAACAGGCTTTGCGCTATGCGACATTTCAGAAATTCTTCCATAAATCCACCTTATAAAGTCTATATCAGGAGAAGAGACAATCAATGTCCTAATTTCACCTTTTTTCATATTTATGGGCGGTATTAAGTTAGAAAATGAGTAAAACTTGTAGCCCGTATTATCATGCTTGTTAAAATACTTTGAATCTTTCTGCAAGGAATACAAAAATCCTCTTACCTTGTTATAGTACTTTAAATCATAAGCGCAGTCTTTTAGTGCCTTGAATTTAACCAGTATTCTCAAATTTCCACCCCTCTAATTATCGCTTAATCTGATAGTATAAATAGTTTGCGTATCCCTAAATTCTCACTAGTATTTACTCATTTTATTAAATCTAAGCTCTGGAAACAGAAGCTTAGTGCTGTTGCTATTTTCTGATTTTATTTTTTAGAATTAAAGGGTTTTTGTGACTGTTACCCGCCTATTTCGCTATGCTCATAGGTGGCACGACTTTCAGCCGAGGGCATGTTGACTAAGAACAGGTGCCCCTGCGGGGACTTTCATTGAAGCAGCATTGACTTATTGCTTCGACATTGAACCCCGTTCGCAAGGTTTCTGCATTGAAAAGCGTTAATCAAACCGCAACCTCGCATTCTAATCCGGTGAACTACAGGGGCGACAAAGCGCTATAGTTTAAGGATATTGTTTATAAAGTTTTGTTAAAAAATTAATTCAAAAAAACGATAGCGACTTTTGAAAGTAAGCAATAAAAAAGTAAACGCTTTTTATGTTTTATTAAATAAATAGGCGAGGCTTGAGCGATTGGCAAGGAAGCGAAAGCCGAGCACAACCTTTTGTCGCGTAGCGACGGATTGAATATAAAATCAAACATCTTAAAACTTTTATCCTTCCCAATCTTTTAGGCTAATCTGTCCTTTTCTCCTGTTTTCAGGCACTCCAATCTGCTCCTGCCCAAGCTGCTTCTTGACGCTTAATGCAACCTTCTCGCCCAAAAGCTGGGTCAATGTTGACAAGTCAGCGTTCTTGATGTCTTTGATGTCCCTCAGCCTGTTCCTGAACAATATTCTTGCCCTTGCCCTTCCAATGTTTTCCAGCCTCACCAAAGGCAGCAGCTCTTCTTTAACGCCGTACTTCAATCTCAGCCTTAATTTTACAATCTCCTTTATCAGGTATTGGTAGTGCATTATCCTGCTTAGTTCCTCGGCTGCGTAAAGGAGCCAGTCTGCAATATCAAGTTTTGCCCTTAATTCGCCTGGCCTTATGCTGTATTCCTCAAGCAAAAATTCCTCGTCCTGCTCGCTTATCCACTGCCTAAGCATCAACGCAGTTTTTACGGAATTAAGAAAGTCTTCATATTCGGGCTCGTACATAGACGGCTCATTCTCGAGCAGAAAATCGCTCATTTCAAGCATTGCTTCCTGTATTTTGTCATACTCTCTTATGCCTACTTTGAGCAAAGGCCTTATCTCAAGGGTGTGCGATGCCATCTGCAGGAATGAAAACGCTTCAATTTTTTTATCGCTGGCATTTCTCATGCACGTTATGATGAAATGGGCAGTTAAGGGGTCAATATAAAGCTCGGCAACCCTCTTTCCTATCAGTGTTGTCTTCAGCTTTTCATCCCCTAATTCATCTGCGCCTGTAAATTCGTCTCCTGAGCGCATAATGAACTCCCACTCCTCAAGCAGCTCAATCACCTTGAGTATTGTGGAATGCAGCCTTCTTAAGTCCTTGAACTGGTAAGCGTAAAATGTCCTGTCAAAGAAATCAAAAAGCTGCTTTTTTGTTGCTGTAAAATTTGCAGCTATCAATGACAAAACATAAGTCCTAAGCACAGGCTCTACTGCGAGCTTTGAGTAGATGTCCTCAGGAAAGCCGTTGATGTACCTTTCCTCTATCTTCTCTTTCTCTGAATTTGTCAGAGCAATTGCAATTGACTGCCCTTCATTGTCATAATTCGGCCTTCCTGCCCTGCCTGACATCTGCATATAATCCAGAACAGGAATCCATGACAAGCCATGCAAAGTGTACCTTTTCAGGTCTTTTATAACTGCCCTGTAAGCGGGAAGGTCAACTCCTAGCGCAAGAGTCGGGGTGCAGCATATTATCTTTATATTTCCATCCCTGAAATTATCTTCAATCATATTCTTCTGCTCTTGGGCCAACCCCGCATGGTGGAAAGCAATCCCTTTTTTCAGGCAGAAGGCAAGCCTTTCGCACTGCTTTGTGGGCCTTGAAAGCGTGTTTAATGCCTTGTCTGCAATCTCTTTTAGCAGCTCATTGCAGCTATTTGCCTTTTTTGATATTTCCTCTGCTGTCTTCTCAGCGGATTTCTTGGTATTTGCAAATATCAATGCCTGCTTTCCGATTTTTAAGGTGTCTAATGCAATGTTAAGCACAGCGCTGTCAAACTCGTCATCAAGCTTTACAGATTTCATCAGACAGAAGAAGGGAAGGTTGTTTATAAAGATTGCTTGAAACTATGAATTGGATACTATTCAGTTATCGGCAGATTGTTGGATTAATACAAAATTTTGCGATTTGATTATTGGTTTTTAGTCGAGAAGATAAATAGCAAAACCAATTTAAGAAGTCCAAAATACGCAAAAAAATGAATACTAGAAACTAATCTCTTTTTTAAAAACAATTATCTTAAGCATTTGCTCTCCGCTCCAGACCTCTTTTTCTTTCACAACAGCGAAATCATGCTTTTCAGCGTGCTTTCTGACAAAATCAGGCATTCTGGAGATAATGGAAATTCTGCCTTCATCTTTTAGTATGTAAGCGCTTTGATAAAAAAACTCGTTATAGACTTTGTCAAGGTTTGCGCTTTTTGAAGCCACTGGGTTTGTTATTATCCTGTCCACGCTTTTTTCCCTGAACTTTATGTCAAGCCACTCCAGCTCAACCCTGCTGAAATTGATGAATTTTTCAACGCCCGCAATTTTTGCGTTCTTTTTTGAGTAGTCCACATACTTGAATAAGTGGTCGTAGCTTTGTATGCCGGCTTTTGGCTTTTTTACCTTATTGTCAATGCTCTTAAAAAATTCCTCAAAGTCGATGCCCAAATTAAGCCTAAGAAAAGCAAATTTGTCCTTTTTATAGTAATTGTGCGGGAAACCGCTTGCATAAAATGCAGCCTCTATCGCAATGACGCCATCCCTTGAAAACGGGTCAAGAACAGCATCACCCTTCTTAAAACCGCTTTCCCTTACCAGGGCATACGCTATAGTTCCCCTCAGCGAATTTGGATGCAGAAAAATCTTATATGCCCTCTTGTTGAGCTCAAATCCCGCAAAATCAACGCCGAAATAGCATTTATTGCCTATAATAAAAATCAAAAAAGCAACTTTATAGCCTTTGATGTCAATCTCAAATTTTTTATTGCTGTGTTTTTTTAAAATAAATTTGCCGGCCTTTGCCTCAACATCAACACTCTTAAAGTCATGAGCGCCAAGCCTGACGCATTCAACCCTGAATTTTTTATGCTCTTTTAGCCATATGCCAAGATCTGATTTTTCAATAGCCTTTTCCAGCCCTTCAAAAAAATTGCCGAACTCAAAGCTTGCAATCAGCTGCAAAACCCTGTCAGCAGACTGGCACTTGTAGCATAGCAGGCACAAATCCCTGAATTCCTTAAAATCAAAAATAACGCATGATTCTTGAACTACGCATTCGGCATTAATCAGCTCTTTCACTTCAATTGCAGCTGTTTCTTCAATCCCCTTTGAAGTTATGACAATCCCTTTCATAATAAGGACGCAACCATTTTTGTTTAAAAACATTTTGAATGAATAAATATTTAAAATATCAGAAATGAGCAAATTTAAATGAAAAGAATAATCATTGACACAAATTTCCTGCTTATCCCACTGCAGTTCAGAATAGACATTTTTTCGGAATTCAGCAGGGTATGTGATTTTAATTACGGGATGTTCATTTTTGACAAATCCATTGACGAACTAAAGAATATAATTAAGAAACAATCCGGGAAGGACAGAAAAGCTGCTCAATTCGCATTGAAGCTAATCAAATTGAAAAATATCAGCGTCATCAATTCCAGCCATAATGGCGTTGACTCATTAATCCTGGAAAATCTGGATAAAGATGCAATAGTGGCAACCCAGGACATAAAGCTCAAAAAAAAACTGCTTGAAAAAGGCGCTTCTGTGATAATAATGAGGCAGAAAAAATATCTTGAATTGGAGACCCTAAAGTTAAGGACATAGTCACCTTCTTA
>JACPTD010000007.1 GCA_016192955.1 Candidatus Woesearchaeota archaeon
CTCTCGCCCCGTAATGCAGGGCGAGTTATTCAAGTTCACATACCAATAAATGCGACGCGCGTTGGCGTCGCCTAGATTTTTATAGGATTTTTGATTATTTTTTAATTTTTATGAATAGAAGTAATTATTGGATGAAGCTGTCAAAAACGAAAGTCTTTTAATGTTAATACTGCCACTTTATCGTAAATTGCGGTAAATAAGCGACTATAAATAATCGCAATTTACGAGATAGACAATTGCGTGTAAATACAATAAATCAACGCAATTTCCTATAAATGCTAAAATGAGCAAATCTGTTACAGTAGTTGGGCTGGGGTATGTCGGATTGCCAGTGGCTTGTTTGTGCGCAGAAAAGGGGCATCGCGTGTTTGGGCTGGATGTTAATAAAGAGAAAGTTGAGTTGGTGAACCGAAACAAAAGCCCCATCGAGGATGAGCATGTTTCACAGAAATTGAGGAACGTAAAGATTCACGCAACAGCCAATGCCGCTGAATGCATTCCCAATTCTGAGGTTGTCATCGTATGCGTGCCAACCCCAATTGACAGGACTAACGCGCCTGACCTGACAGAGCTGATGGAAGCAGTTTCCTCAATATCAAAACTCATAAAACAGAATGCTTTGCTTGTAATTGAGTCCACTATTTACCCTGGCACAATTGAGGAAGTTGTCGCTCCAATCCTCAAAAAGCAGAAATTTGACGCTTACAAAAATGATGTCTTTGTGGCGCACTGCCCTGAGAGAATTGACCCCGGCAACAAAAAATGGACAATTGAGAGCCTGCCAAGGGTTGTCGGCGGGTTGACAAAAGAAGCGACAAAAAAAGCAGCTGAATTTTACAGGAGCATAATAGATGCAGAGGTTATAGAGCTGAGCAGCGTAAAGGCTGCAGAAGCAACCAAAATAATGGAGAACACCTTTAGGGACGTGAATATAGCGTTTGTAAATGAGATGGCCCGGAGTTTTGACAAGGCAGGCATTGACATAATCGAGGTTATCAGGGGGGCCTCCACAAAGCCATTCGCATTCATGCCCCACTATCCCGGAGCCGGGGTTGGCGGGCATTGCATTCCAATTGACCCGTATTATTTGATTGAAAAGGCAAAGCAGATTGGGTTTAACCACAAATTCTTGAGCCTTGCGAGGGAGATAAACAACAAGATGCCTGAGTACACCGTTGAATTACTGGAGAATGAGCTAAAGAAACTGAAAAAATCGCTCAAAGGCGCAAAGGTTGGGGTTCTCGGGCTTGCGTATAAGGCAGATGTTGACGACCTAAGAGAGAGCCCCTCACTTGAGATAATAAACATATTAAAGGCCAAAGGGACAGATGTTTTTGTTTTTGACTCCCATGCCAAAGAAGGCACTAATGTAAAAAATCTGGATGAACTGCTGAATAAAAGCGATTGCATTATTTTGGCTACGGACCATAACGAATTCAGGAATATGGACATAAGCCTATTAAAAAAACACAAAATACTGGCTGTCATAGACGGTAGGAACTGCCTTGACAAGGAAAAAATCAAATCAATGGGAATTTTGTATCATGGCATCGGGAGGTCTTAGCCCTTAAAAGTAGACATTTTATTTCTTTGAATTAAGAATGAAAATAATAAAACCGTCAAAAAATTCAAAGATTCTGTACTCAAAATATGCCTTGTCTTTATTCTCAAAAGGCTCCCCGGCGTACCTCTCAAAGGAAATTCTCAAGGACTCATTAAACATCAAAAATGCCATCTGCAATAATGACAGGCACATCAAAGCAGCGGTAACTTGGCTGCTTAATGCGCAGAAAGCCAACAATGACGGCGGAGTTTCAGCCCTTTACTCCTTATATGATGGCTGGCACTCATCATATTCCGAGACTACAGGCTATATAATTCCAACAATGTTTAATTACTTCCATAAAACAAAAGACGAGAATATCAAAAGAAGCGCTATAAGAATGGCGGAATGGGAGCTGAAAAGGCAGATGCCAAATGGCGCATTTCCGGGCGCTGCGACTGGCAAGAAAGAGTTTCCAATTGTGTTTAACACAGGGCAAGTTGTTTTTGGCATGGCGAGGGCTTTTCAGGAAATCAAAGACATAAGATACAAAAAATCCGCAATAAGGGCTGCAGAATGGCTTGTCAAAGTGCAAAACAAGAATGGCTGCTGGGATAAGTCTGATTATTTGAACGAAATGCATGCGTACAACACAAGAACTGCATGGGCATTATTGAATGCTTATGAGATAACAAAAAAAGACGCTTACCTGAATGCTGCAACGAAAAATATAGGCTGGGCGCTTACGCAGCAGCTTGGCAATGGATGGCTTATGAAAAGCGCGTTTTACGAAACGCAGGAGCCGCTGCTGCACACAATAGCATATACAATACAGGGCATTCTCGAATCTGGAATTTATTTAAAAAACCAAAAATACATCAGCTCAGCAAAAAAGGCCGCAGACGCCCTGCTCAGACTGCAAAGAAAAGACGGCTCTTTAGCAGGGAGCTTTGGCAAAAACTGGAAGAGCGGCGTTTCGTGGAGCTGCCTGACGGGCAACTCGCAAATGGCAATAATTTGGCTAAGGCTGTTTGGACTGACAAAGGGCAAAAATTATTTTAATGCGGCAAAAAAAATAAACAACTACGTGAAATCAACCCAAAACATCACTTCATCAAACAAGGGAATAAGTGGCGGCATAAAGGGTGCTTATCCAATATACGGATGGTACGCGCCCTTTTGCTATGTAAACTGGGCTGCCAAGTTCTTTATAGACGCCTTGATGCTGGAAGATGATTTAAGCGTTGGGGACAAAATGGGCTGATTTGGCTATTGTAACTTAATTATCAGTAAACCTCAACGCAATGTTGTTTATTATCCTGAATGGCCATGGCAGATAAACCAAAAAGGGATAAATAATCCTGTTAAACAGCTTAAAGACTAGCGGCTCGCTCTTCACAAGAAAATATACGTCTTTGTCCAAAAGCTTGCAGCCTTCGCCAAACAGAGGTTTTGCTTCTATCATGGAGATTTTTCCATCGCCTAGTCTGACCTCTTTTAGCAGCCCCTCTTTGATAAGGTGCTGCTCAAACTTGATCATAGAGTTATAAAAAAAGAAGTACTTGCAGTACAATGAGAATTCATCTTCATATTCCTTGCCATTGGCTTCAGCAATTCATTTTTGTGCCTTCCACATATTGCCACGCAGTGTGTTGGATGTATTGTCCTGCCAACGTCCGGCTGTTTTCTGAAATATTCTGTCAGAACACCAACAGCTGACTTGCTGTTTTTCGCGTCATAGGGCAGATTTTTAAAGAAGCTGTAGGTAAATGTGGGCATAACTATTGTGCCGTTTGCGCCTACGCTTTCTTTGATGGCGTCAATTAGGGACTGCAGGAGAAAATCCCTGTCGGATGTGCCTAGCCTGCCAAATGGCTTGATGTCAGAATGAACCATTACAAGATCCCCTTTCTTTACGCCTAAGCTTAGCAATGCATTTTTGATGCCATTCTTGGTAATCGGGGTAGAATTTGAATAGTAAAGGGCATCAGAATCAGCCTTATTGTCCATGTCACTCCTCCATGACTCTTACTTTCGCTTCACCGTCAATTGCGACTTTATCATTCTTTAATATTTCAGTCTTTAGCGTAATCACCTTAATGCTGTCATTCTTGCTTATTACGGTTCCCTTAACGGTCAAAGTGTCGCCATAATAAACAGGAAGCCTGAAATTAAGGGTTTGGCTCATGTAGAGGCTCTTTTCTCCAGGGCAGTGCATTCCAATAAGCGCCGAGAAAAGGCTTGCAGCAAGCATTCCGTGCGCTATATTCCCCTTGAACCTGCTCTTCCTGCCGAATTCAGCGTCAACGTGCAATGGGTTGAAGTCGCCGCTAAGCTTGGCAAATTCCTTTACATCTTTCTCGGATATTTTTCTGCTGAAGATATAAACACTTCCTTCATTTATATCCGAATAGCTCAGAGATGCCGCCTTGCTTGCTTTGCTATCCATCCAGTTTTACACCGTGCTTTCTTAAAGACTCCTTTATATCCTTGACATTTTTTACAGACACCACTTCTTCCATTGTGAACTTCACATTAAAGCCTTTCTCCAATTCCGAAACAAGCATCAGTCCATTAAATGAGTCCCATGACTCCACATTGTCAGGCGAGGTCTTGTCAGTTATTAAATCAGGCTCTATGCCCAAGACTTTCGATAAAATCGCGTTTAGCCTTTTCATAATCTATCAGTGCTTAACAATGACCTTGATAAAGCCCGGAGATGCGTATTCTTTTCCCAGGTCATATGCCCATTCCTCTTTTTCATTATCTGTCTTCATCAGCCTAAAACCGTTGTTTTTATAAAAGCCCTTTGCAGGAATATTTTTTTTTGTGGGAAGAAACTCTCCAATCAGTGTTTTGGCTTTTGCCTTTTTTGCCTCCTTCACTATGTAAGCAAGCAAAGACTCTTCAATCCTTCTTCCAATAACCCTGCAGCTAAGCAAAAATGTGTCTATTCTCCATTGGCTGCTGCTTTTTTCAACTATGGCTGCCCCTGTTATTCCATTGTCGCCGAACTTATCCTCTACTCTTACAGACACTACAAGAAATTTGTCATTTTTGGAAAATTGCCTGATGTCCTCGTTCATGTATCTTCTTGCGGTCATGTTGAACTGGTTTGTTTTCTGCGTAAGCTGCGATATTCTTTGGTTATTAAAGGAATTTGCCTTTTCTATTGTCACTACAGAGCCTAAGCCCTCAAGATATTCTGTGATGTCTGTAGCAGCTTTTTGGAATTCTTTTCTTTTTCGGTGCTCTGCATACATTTTGCCCTTTTCCCTGTCTTCTGCAGTAATCTGAAGAGTATTGAAATCATTAATCCCGATCAATGTTTTCAGATAAAGTGAAGGATCGTCTGGCAAATCAACGACAAGCACCTCCGGCATGGCTTTTCTTATCATTTCCCTGCTTAATTTGTCATCATCAATAAACACCAGGCTGTCCGTTCCTATGTTTATTTCCTCTGCAATAGCCTTCATGTTTGATATTTTGTCATTCCAGTTTATCTGCATTGCCGCAAAATTTTCCTCTTTCAGAATCATGTAAGGGTGCTTTTGAAAAACGGCCAATGCCTCGTCCATGTTGTTTTTGCTGTTGATTGCCAGTATAACCCCGCGATCGAAAAGTGAAAGCAGATATTTCTGAAATTCCAAAAACGGCTTTCCTTCGGGCTCGGGCCCAAGCTTGATCCCCTCTACGCCATCTTCGCCGATAATCCCCCCCCATAATGTGTTATCGAGGTCTAAAACAATGCATTTTCTGGCCATTGATGCCATGGGTTTTATATAAGCCATGTATTCTTTGCAGAGCTCAGGCACGTGCTGCCAGTCTAGTTTTATGTCGCCAAGATAGTACATTTTGCAATCCATGATGCTTTCTTTTCCGATTCTTGAGGAGAAAGAGTCGTAATCAAAGACAAACACTTGAGTGTCATTTTTGAAAGTGTCCCTTAGGTTTGCATTAAGCGCTTCAACAGACTCTATAAAGCCGAACTTTTGCTTGTTTTCAAGTATCCCTAAAGGAGAGTGCAATGGAACCTGGAAATTGTGGAGCAGGATTTTAGCAGAGGAATTTTCCTTTATTTTCTTGATTAGCGAGATTATTTCTTTGAGCTTTTCATCATGCCACTCCTTTCTGTCTTTATCTGAAATCTGATAAGGGGAAAAGTACTGCTCGCCCAAAATCGCCATTGCATCTATGAAAATGATGACCAGGTTTGGTTTAAACTTGTATAAAGAGCTGTTTTTGTCTAAGATTTCCTGGGAATATTGGTTGTATTCCCCAATATGCAATTCCGGCAGGCAGCCAATCTCGCAGCATTTTATAAACAAAATTTCTTTTATGCCTTTTGTTGTGAAGCTTGACAATACCGCGATTTTGATTGTTTTAGCGTTTTTTGGCTGCTCTTTTTCAAGCTTTTGCCCTATGTCCTTATAGAGATTGATGTAGTCTGCAATCCCTTCAATTTTCCTTGAAGAAATCATTTCTTTGATGCGCTCCATTAAAGCAATGTGGCGCTATTCATATTAAATATTTTTCTATGGGTGTTGAATTGGCATTAAATTCTGGATTTATTATTTTCAATATCGAAAATAATATAATTAATATAGAGAACTTTGAATAATTCATTATTTTGACATTTTCATTCAAAGTTCTCTTAGAGAATTTTGACAAAATTGATATATTTCAAAATTCTCTATACTTTGATATACTAATGATAAAAATACTGAAAATGCGGGAAAAGCAAATGAACCTTAGTGTAGGTGTTGATATTGAGCAAGTAGCGAGATTCAGAAAGAAAAATAAAAGGTTATTTCAGAAGATATTCTCGAAGAAAGAGCTTAAGAGCATGAAAAGCTGCAATGCGCAGCATCTTGCTGGAATTTTCTGCGCAAAAGAAGCAGTTATCAAGGCGTGCAATCCAATGGAAAAACTGCAGTTGAGAAGCATAGAGATATTCAGCCGCAAGGACGGGCAGCCTTATGCTGTCATTAAATCGAGGCTGGTAAAAGCAAGGAATTTAAGGATAAGCATTTCGCATTCAAAAGATTATGCTGTTGCGTTTGCAATAGTGGCAATAGGATGAGCATTTCATTTTTCATCCTGCATATTTTTTATCAGGATGCTTGCAATTCTAGCAGCAGCCTTGCCGTCCCAAAGCTCAGGTACCCTGTTTTTTATAGCAGTTTTTCCAGCAATTACTCCTAGGCATTTTTTGACGACCTTTTTTTTGTCTGTGCTGACCAGCAGATTTGTTCCCTGCTCAACTGTTGCCGGCCTCTCGGTGTTGTTTCTAAGTGTTATGCAGGGTATCCCTAAAACAGTCGTCTCTTCCTGAATGCCGCCTGAATCAGTCAGAACAAATTTGCTGTTATCCATTAAGCATAAGAAATCCAGATACCCTAACGGCATTGTGAATATCAAGTTGCTGATAGCACCCATTCTCCTGCTTAATCGCAATGCCTCAAGATTCTTCTTTGTTCTGGGATGCAATGGAAATACAATCTTTATTTTCTTTCCTATACCTTCCAACATAGCGAGTATGTTCTCAAAAGATTTTTTATTGTCCACATTGCTCGGCCTGTGCAAAGTCAAAACGCAATATTCCTTTTTGTGTATTTTCAATTTCTCAAGTATTCTTGATTTTTTTGCTTTCTTCCTATGTTTTAACAAGGTGTCTATCATGACATTTCCCACAAAAAAAATCCTATCCTTGGCAATGCCTTCCTTCAAGAGGTTGCTGTTTGCGCTTGTTTCGGTTGTAAACAGGAAATCGCTTATCCTGTCTGTGCGTATCCTGTTTACCTCTTCCGGCATTGTTTTGTCAAAGCTTCTTAAGCCTGCTTCGACATGCGCAACCTTTATGCCTGATTCATGTGCCGCCTCTGCACCTGCTGCTGTGGAGTTCACGTCCCCCACTACAATGACCAAATCCGGCTTTTGCCTTTCAAGCGCAGCCTTGATTATTCCCTTAAGAAAAGCTCTTTGCTGGTCTGCTCCTTTGCCACCTTTAACATCTGCGCCGGAAGAGATTAATTGCTCATCAGGCTTTGGAAGCCTTAAGTCATCAAAAAAAAGCTTGCTCATCTCCTTGTCGTAATGCTGGCCTGTATGGACTAAAATATGGTTTATTTTATGCTTTTTGAACTCCTCAATCAGGGGCGCTATTTTCATAAAATTGGGCCTTGTGCCGACAACGCTCAATATTTTCATTAGCCTCAAGCAACCCAAATATATTTAAATAATTTCCTATTGACGATTTCCATGAAAACAATCAAGCCAATCAAGCTGGCAATAGTAATGCCCACTCATTTTGATGTAGATTCTTCATTAACCAATTTTCTTAAGTCTTATAAGTGCCTTATAGAAAAAAAGGGGATGGATGTGACTTTGTTTACTGACAAAAAAAACAATGCCAGCTATGATGAATACAAGATAAAGACTGAAAAAATAAACTGCATTGACTACAGGACATTGCTGGAAAAGATATTGCTTGTTTTGGGCATTCCGAGATTTTACTGCACGGACCTGATTGAAAAATTAAAGAGGTATGATGTGATAACGTCAAACAACCCTGAATTTTATGCTTTTGCGTATCAAGCTTACAATGCAGCTAAAAGATACAATGCAAGGCTTATCCTGAGAACATCCCAGACAGTGGAAGGGTTTTTCCTATTTAAGCTTACAAAGCATATAATATCCCCGATTGTTAAAAGGGCATATGACTATTCAAAGTTCTGCATCTTCACAAATCCGCAGGCTGAAGAAAGGTGCCTGAAGCTTGGATTATTGAAAGACAATAAAAAAAGCATCATAACAGGGCACCCGGTTGATGTAAACTGCTTCAAGCCAATGAATGTAGATAAGCCAAAAAAAACAATTTTGCTTTCTGTTGGCGGATTGTATAAGATTAAGGGCCATCATCTAATCATAAGGGCATTGAAGAGGGTGATAGAAAAAGGATATGGGGATGCAGAGTTATGGATAGTGGGAAAGGGCTATTATAAGGATAGCTTAACAGGACTGGCAGAAAAGCTTGCTATAAAGGATAAAGTGAAATTCCTCGGCAGCAAAAACCACTCTGAATTGGCAAGAATTTACAACATGTCAAGCATCTTTGTTCTGGCAAACCTTCAGGAGATAACGCCTGCTGTTAACGAGGCATTGGCGTGCCAGAAGCCGGTTGTTGTCATGGAATGCGGCGGTTATGAATTTTCCATGCCAGATGAAAATTATGGGCTAATAGCAAGGAAATCTGATCCAGACGACATGGCAGACAAGATATTATTGCTGATAAAAAACAGAAAGTTGGCTGAAAGAATTGCAAGAAACGGAAGAAAAAGAGTCTTAGAAAATTTTTCAATAGAGAAAGTCGCTGAAAAATTATACAGGGCATACACTGAATGATACTTTCATAACCTTTATAAAGCATATTTAAGCGCCTTAAGGCAATGAAAAAACCCTTTATTCACCCTACTGCAGATGTGTCCAAGCAGGCTGAATTAGGCGCTAATGCAAAGGTCTGGCACCAGTGCCAAATAAGGGAAAATGCCAGAATAGGCGATAACTCCATACTTGGGAAGAATGTATATATAGACCATGATGTCGTGATAGGAAGCAATGTCAAGGTCCAAAATAATGCGTCAGTCTATTTTGGCTCAAAAATCGAGGATGGGGTTTTTATAGGGCCTAATGCGTGCCTGACAAACGACAAAGCGCCAAGGGCTATAGCAAAAAACGGAAAGCTCAAAACCGGCAAGGAGTGGGTTGCAGGCAGGATTATTGTCAAAAAAGGCGCTTCCATTGGCGCTGGTTCTGTAATATTGCCTGACGTAACAATTGGCAGGTTTGCAATGATTGGAGCAGGATCCCTTGTCACAAAGAGCGTCCCGGATTACGCTTTGGTTTATGGCAGCCCTGCTGAATTAAAGGGGTATGTGTGCAGATGCGGAGCTAAAATAAAAGACATTGAAGAAAAAGGAAAAAAAATGATCCTGTTTTGCGCAAAGTGCAGAGAAAAGGTTGCAACAGCAAAGTAAAATGATACCCATTGCCAAGCCGCTTATAGGCTCCGAGGAGATAAACGCAATTGCCGATGTTATAAAATCAGGAATGATTGCCCAGGGCCAAAGAGTTGAGAAATTTGAATCTCTTTTTGCTGAATTATGCGGCACAGAATTTGCCGTGGCTGTGAATAGCGGAACAGCGGCATTGCACGCAGCTTTAAAGGCTTCAGGAGTGAAGCATGGTGATGAAGTGATAACTACACCTTTCACTTTTATTGCAACTGCAAACACAATTCTTATGCAGGGTGCCAAGCCTGTTTTTGCTGATATTGATGAAGCCACTTTTAACATAAGCCCGGAAAAAATCCAGCAAAAAGTCGGGAAAAAAACAAAAGCCATTGTTACCGTGGACTTGTACGGGCATCTTTGCGATTATGATAAAATAGGGGAAATAGCCAAGGATAAAAGCCTCATTGTTATTGAGGATGCGTGCCAATCTGTCAATGCTGAATACAACGGCAAAAAATCCGGCAGCTTTGGAGATATTGCTGGATTTTCTTTTTATGCAACTAAAAACATCACTTGCGGAGAAGGGGGAGCGATAACAACCAACAACAGGGAATATGCAGAAAATGCCAGGTTATTCAGGCAGCATGGCAGAGCCAGCATGCGCCAGTATGAGCACACAGAGCTTGGGTACAATTACAGGATGACTGACATAAGCGCGGCAATGCTTCTTGAGCAGCTTAAAAAACTCGAGCTTATAACAAAAAGAAGAATTGAAAATGCTGAATACCTAAGCAAAGGGCTTTCAAAGATTAAGGGCATAAAGGTGCCTGTTGTCAAAAAAGGCTATAAGCATGTTTTCCACCAGTATACAATAAAAGTCGAGGACAGCTTTAAATTGAATCGGGACGAGTTGGCTAAGCATTTAAACAAAAAAGGAATTGGCTGCAGCGTTTATTACCCAAAACCGCTGCATTTATACAATCACTTCAAAAGGCTTGGGTACAAAAGCGGAGATTTTCCGGTTGCTGAAAAATTAAGCAGGCAGGTCATTTCTTTGCCTGTCTACCCGCAGCTGGAAAAAGAGCAATTGAACCGGATAGTTGACGCTTTTGGGGAGCTTGAATAGAATGGATAAGATTAATGTAGCTGTTATAGGCACGGGCGCAATGGGCAAAAACCATGCAAGGGTTTATTCAGAGATAGGCAATGCCGAATTGGTTGCGGTATGCGATGCCAATAAAGAGCGGGCAAAGAGCATTTCTGATTTATATAATGCGAATTGCTACACTGACTACAAAGAAATGCTAAAAAAAGAAAAGATAGAAGCTGCTTCCGTATGCGTGCCAACAGTGCTTCATAAACAAGTTGCAACTGATGTCATAAAAAAGAAGGTTAATGTCCTTGTGGAAAAGCCCATAGCTGCAGCGATAAATGATGCAAGAGAAATCATAAATGAAGCTGAGAAGAACAAGGTGAAGCTTATGGTGGGGCATATAGAAAGATTCAATCCGGTTGTCATTGAACTGAAAAAAAGGATAAGAAAAAACCAGCTTGGCAAGATTTATAATGTCCATTGCGCAAGGATGGGGCCGACAGCCCAGAGAATAACGGATGTTGGAGTCATAATAGACCTGGCAATACACGAGATTGATATACTTAAGCACCTAATCAACTCAAAAATCAAGAGAGTCTATGCCGAAACCGCCCAAAGAATACACTCAACTCATGAAGACATGCTGATAGGCACAATAAGGTTCGAAAACGGCGTGCTTGGAGTCATAAACTCGAATTGGCTCACTCCGAAGATAGTGAGGGAAATTTCTGTGGCAGGGGAAAATGGAATGTTCGTGGCAGATTATTTCAAGCAGGAATTATATTTTTACGAGAATGAATTTGCCAGGAGAAAGCTGATGCATAAATTTTACTCAATGATGGTTCTGGAAGGCAAAAAAAGAAGGATAAAAATAAAAAACAGTGAGCCTCTCAAAAATGAGCTTGTTGCATTTGTTGGCTGCTGCATGAGCAACGGCAATGTACCTATAACAGGAAATGATGGTTTGGATGCGCTCTATGTTGCGCAAAAGTTCATTGAATCGTCAAAAAAAAATGAAGTGATGGTGCTATGAGGATAAGCGTTGTCGGCCTTGGAAAGGCAGGGCTTCCGCTGGCAGCTGTGATAGCTGACAAAGGATTTGATGTATTGGGTGTGGACTTGGACAAAAATAAAGTTGAAAAGATAAACAAAGGAATCAATCCGCTGGAAGAGGAGCCCGGATTAAAGAGGCTGATAAGCAGCAATGCAGGCAGCCATTTGAAAGCCACAAGCGATCCAATCAAGGCTGCAAAGTCCTGCAATGTCCATATTATAGTTGTCCCTCTTTTTATAGGCAAAAACAAAAAGCCGGATTTTTCCATGCTAAAAAATGCTCTTGAGAGCCTGGCAAAATGCCTTAAGAGAAATGATATTGTGATTTTGGAAACCACTGTTCCTGTTGGAACAACCGAAAATTTTGTTAAAAAAATACTGGAGAAGGGCTCTGGATTAAAGGCTGGGCGCGATTTTTATCTTGCTTATAGCCCGGAAAGGATAATGACTGGGTATTCTATAAGCAGGTACGTGGACTTTCCAAAGCTGATTGGCGGAATTGATGAAAAAAGCACAGAAAAAGCCTATAAGGTATATAGCTCATTCATAAGCACGCCTGTAAAAGTAAGCAATGCAAGAACAGCAGAGCTTGCAAAAATAGCTGAAGGAGTGTACAGGGATGTTAATATTGCCCTGGCAAACGAGCTGTTTATGGCTTCTGAGCACTATAACGTTGATTTTTGGGAGATGAGGGACGCTGCAAAGCATGAGTTTTGCAATATTCTGGAGCCCGGTAATGTTGGAGGGCATTGTATACCCATTTATCCATGGTTCTTGATTAATGAGCTTGATGCGCCATTGGCTAAAGCTGCAAGGGAATTAAATGACGGCATGATTCATTATTACATGAAAAAAATTGAAAGGCTCAATGGAAAAAAAGGAAAAAAAGTCGGCATCATTGGATTAAGCTACAGGGAAGGCGTAAAGGAAAAGGCTTACAGCAGGTCTGCAGCTTTAATTGATTTGCTGAAGAAAAAAGGCTATGATGTTTATGGAATAGACCCTTTGTACTCAAAAGAAGAAATAAAAAAAGAATTTGGAATAAATCATTTAGAGAATTTCAATAAGATGGATGTAATAATTTTGATGAATGAGGAGTTTGGGTATAAAGATAAATTAAAAAGGATTAAAAATAAAGTTATTGATGTAAAAAACGTTCTAATTAAACAATAAGTTATTTATAAAATGGAATGCAATTTCACATATAGGCACTACAAAGAAACAATTAGCTTGGGTAAAAAGCTCGGATTTTCTTTTTATTGCATGCATGATTTTTTAAAGGAAAAACCTAAAAATAAGTTTATAGTTATGAGGCATGACGTTGACCTGTCATTGAAACATGCGCTTGCCATGGCTAAAGCAGAACATTCTTTGGGAATTAGGTCAACTTATTTTATAAGGACCAAAGGGCCTTTCAACCCGTTTGAAAGGAAGAATATTGGGATTGTAAGGCAAATATCAAAGCTTGGGCATGAGATAGGCATCCATTACGAGCTTGGCAGTGCGCCAATGAACAGCTTCAAAAAGATTTTTTTAAACAACAAAAAAAAGCTTGAAAGGCTGCTGGGGAAAAAAATTTTCGGGGCAGCGCTCCACAAGACGAAAAATCTCCATGATAAGAAGCTTAAAAAACTGAATATCGCTGAAGGTTTATTAAATGAGTTTGGTCTGGAATATGACGCCTACTCCGATATATTTATTAAAAAAATGAGGTATATATCCGACAGCGCTTATAGGTGGAGGGAAGGGTGCATGTGCAGCCACATCAAAAAAGAGAGCAGGCTGTGCATTTTGACCCATCCAATCTGGTGGTCGAACAAAACATCATCGCTTGTAAGCATTATAGAGGAGCTTCTTTAAAGCTCATTTTAGAGCCAAAATCCCGATTACCTCTTTTACCGTCGTGAATTTTTTATTGCTTTTGAACTCATTTTCTGCAACGCTCCTAAACTTGTCCAGCTTATTTTTGTTGCCTATGCTGTAAGAGAGCCAGTACTCCGCAAGCGAATCAATGCCAGGGAAGGTGACTGGATTTTCAAACTTGAAAACTTCAACATTTCTGAAATTTTTTTTCAAAAAAGGCACAGCAAAATTTTCAAAAAAGCCCCTATGCATCTCTGGAAGCTTTGCTATTTTGCTGTGCAGCTCAAGCAATGCCTTGTTGTTGTTTATGCCGGGCCCGCAAATGAAAAGCCTGCCGTTTTCCTTCAGGAGACCTTTTAACTGCGTTATGGTTTTGTCTGGCTTCCTGCTGTAGTAAATGGCAAAGCATGAAATTATGACATCGAATTTTGGGAAATGCTTTAATTTATCATACATACCCTCTATTGAAGATAAAACCATCTTGATGTGTGGCTTGCTGCCAATCATGCTCTTTACATAATTCAGAGATTTCTCGCTTAAATCAACGCCCACAACCAATCCTTTTGTTTTTTCGGCTATCGGGATAAACTGCTTTCCGGTTCCGCACCCGACATCCAAAACAGAATCTGTGGCCTTTATTTTTATTATGCCAAAAATCCACTTGTTAATATCGCGCTTTGAGTACTTATCATGCGTTTCTATTCTTTTTGCAAGCTTCTCCTTGTCTGTATTTGGATTGTGCATATTACCAGAATGATTTTTGCTTGTCTGAGAAAAACATGGCAATGTTATTAAACTTTATCTTTTCCGTCCTATAAGGAAAATTTCTTGAATTTTCTACTTTAAAACAGCAATGTTTTTAAATGCAGCAGCTCCTCAATCTTACTTGGGGTTTTTTGATGAATCTTT
Source organism: Candidatus Woesearchaeota archaeon (assembly GCA_016192955.1). GTDB lineage: Archaea > Nanobdellota > Nanobdellia > Woesearchaeales > GW2011-AR4. The sequence continues at coordinate 14,474 of JACPTD010000007.1, forward strand.
GTTTAAATTTGACACTTTGCTGGTTTAAACATGAATATACTCATTGTAAGCTACATATACCCTAATAAGAGCGACCTTCGCCTCGGGCTCTTCGTTCACGAGCAGGCAAAAGAGCTTGTAAGGCAGGGGCATAAGGTTTTTGTACTGACTGCGAGCCCTGATTCTGATGAAAAGGAAGTTTTTGAAAATGTAGTTGTTTACAGGATAAAAGCTCCAAATCTTTTAAGCGGCGCGCTTTTCAATTTCAAGGCTTTCTCCAGAATTATTAAGTTAACGGGCAAAATAGACATAATTCACCTGCATTTTGTCGGGCTTAACTCTGTTATGGGCTGGATTACTTCTAAAATCATTAAAGTTCCTCTGGTAGCCACTGTGCACGGGATTGACATCTGCCCAAAAAATCCGCTTCACAGCATTTTAATAAGATTTTACCTGTCATTCCCAAAAAGAATCATGGCCGTAAGCAGGTTTATTTATGAGCTTGCAGCCTTAAACGCCGATAAGGGGAAATTAAGGATTGTAAATAACGGGGTTGATTTAAGCAAATTAAAAACAACAAAGAAAAAGGAAATTCTAAAAAAAGAATTGGGGCTTGAGAATAAGAAGATATTGCTTTCTGTTGGCTGCCTTGTGAACAGAAAAGGGATGGATATTATAATAAATGCCCTGCCTGATGTCATCAAAAGCGTGCCTAATCTTGCATATTTGATTATAGGCAAGGGTGACGAAGAAGCAAACCTAAAAAATCTTGTAAAGTCACTAAACTTACAGGGTAATGTAAGATTTATAGGGTATGTAAGCAATAAGGAGATTGGCAATTATTTTAATTTGTGCGATATTTTTGTCTTGATGAGCAACACTATAAAGGAAAAAGGCGGTATAGAGGGTTTTGGTATAGTGTACATAGAAGCATCTGCAATGGGAAAGCCTGTCATTGGGGGAAAATCCGGAGGCACAGGAGATTCTATTGTGGATAACGTAACAGGATTCAGGATAATGCCAGACAACCATCAAGAGTTAAGTAGAAAGCTTGCGCTTTTATTAAAGAACAAGAGATTAAGGGACAGAATGGGCAGGGAAGGCAGGAAGAGGGCTCTAAAAAATTTCCTATGGAAGCATAATGTTGAAAAAACCCTGAAAGTTTACAATGAAGCGATATTTATAAACCACCAATAGCACCTAAAAAACATGAAATTAAAAGGCAAAAGGATATTTATCACTGGAGGAGCGGGCTTTATAGGAAGCCATCTTGTAGAGAGATTAATAGATGCCAATGAGATTGCAATATTTGATAATCTGCACAGGAACGCCCTTGCATACACAAATATTGGCAGACATAAAAACCTAAAGCTGATCAAAGGCGATGTTCTTGATAAGGATGCTGTTGAAAAGAGCATTGGCAATGCTGACATTGCTGTCCATATGGCTGCAATTGCCGGCATAAAAACAGCAGTTGAAAAGCCAACCACAACATTAAAGACAAACCTGATGGGGAGCTATAATGCGCTCGAGGCTTGCAGGAAAAAAGGCATTGGCAGATTTATAATATTTTCAACCAGCGAGGTGTACGGACCACATATTTATGAAGCAAATGAATCCGGCGCGACAACTATCGGCCCAATTGGCAAGCCAAGGTGGGTTTATGCAATGTCAAAGCTTGCCTCTGAGTTCTTGGCGTACGGCTACGATAAGGAATACGGAATTAAATTCACAAGCGTAAGGCCGTTCAATGTCTATGGGCCAAGGCAGATTGGAGAGGGCGCAGTGCATAACTTCATTGCTAATGCAATAAAAAATAAGCCGCTTATTGTCCACAAGCCAGGAAGCCAGGTAAGGGCATGGTGCTATGTGTCAGACATGGTTGACGCATTGGAAACAATACTCATCAGCAAAAAATCAGAGGGGGAAGTGTTCAACATAGGGAATCCGCAGGCAACTTCAACGACATTGCAGACTGCAAAAACAATCATAAGGCTTTCAGGCTCCAAATCGAGAATCCATTTAGTGGATTTCAAGCATCCGGAAGTTGATATAAGGGTGCCAAGCATAGAGAAAGCCGGAAGAATTCTTAGATTCGAGCCAAAGGTTTCATTTGAAGATGGGATATCCAAAACGATCGAATGGTACAAAAATCACTAAAATGAAGCTGTTACTCACAGGCGCATCTGGATTCTTAGGAAAAAACTTTCTTGAGCTTGCCCAAAAGAATCTTGATATTACCGCAATATACAACAAATCAGAGCATATTGAAAATTTTGTCAAAGAAAAAAAACTAAAAAATGTCAAACTTTTTAAATGCGACCTGACAAAAAAGAGGGAAATAGAAAAATTATTTGCCGAAATAGGCTGTAATTTTGAATGCTGCATTTACCTTGCAGGCAATGTGAATGTGCCGCTTTCCATAGCCAACCCCGCTGAAGACTTGAACTCCAATGCAGTGGCACTTATAAATTTTCTACAAGCCTGCAATAAAATCGAAAGATTTGTTTATATATCATCAGCGGCTGTCTATGACGGCAACAAGGGCCCAGTGAGCACAAAAGCCAAACTTGACCCAGTAGTGCCGTACTGCATTTCCAAGCTCGCAACCGAGCAATACATAAAGTTTTTTTCTAATTCAGGGAAGATTGGAAGCTATGTCATAATAAGGTTTGGCGGCGCATACGGCAAATACTCCGAGAAAAAATTTGTGAGCAAGCTTGTTGATGACATATTCTTAAAGGGCAAAAAGATTATTGAGGTTTATGGCGATGGGGCCAACATAGTCAATGTTATGCACGTGAAAGATGCGGTAAAAGCGCTTCTTGCATGCCTTAAATCAAAAAAATCCAATGTCGTATGCAATCTTGGGCAGGAGAACATGACAATAAATGAGATAGTGAAAAGGGTGGCAAAAATATTCAACAAAAGCGTGAAAATCAGGCATATCCCAAGAATAAAAGAGCAGAAATACATAGGATTCAGGATAAAGGCTGATTTTAATGACATTTTTAATTTTAAGCCGGAGTATTCTTTTGAGGCCGGGATTAAAGAATTCGCAGAAAAGTTGAAAAATGAAAAGTAAGGTATCATTTGTTATTCTGTCCTACAATGACGGGGAAATGGCCATAAATGCCATCAAGTCTATCAAAAAACTAAGAACAAGGCATAAATTCGACATATTTGTTGTTGACAACGGCTCGAATGACAACAGCGCAAAATCAGTCAGAAATGCCTTTGATGATGTTAAGGTAATTGAGCTGGGAAAAAACATAGGAACTGCGGCTTATGATGCTGCAATTAAAAAATCCAAAAGCGAGTACATATTTTTTACAGGCTGCGATATCGAAGCAAAGGGCGATATGCTCGACAAGCTTGTTGCATTCTTGGGCAAAAATAAAGATGTTATTCTTGCCGCTCCAAAATATATAAATTTTTACAACAAAAATAAAATAGACACTGGAGGAACATGGCTTTCGAGGTCATTTTATTCAGGAACTTTCAAGGATAACACCCTGGGGGATAAAAATATTGAAATACCTTATATTGGCGCTGGCTTGATAAGAAAGGAGCTCATTGAAAAATTCGGCTATTTGAACGACAATGACTACTTTTTTTATGGTGAAGATGTTGATTTGGGATTGAGAATCAGGCTTCTTGGGTTCAAAATATATTACATTCCAAGCTCCATAGTCTACCACATGGGCTCAATGTCAAGAAAAATATACAAACCTTATTACTTGACATTTTTGATGGAGAGGAATTTATTGACCACATTTTTTAAGATTTTGTCTATTGGGAATATTTTTTTATTGATGCCTTACGTTTTACTGATGAGAATTGTTGCAATTGCGAGGGATTTAATAACGCTGAAATTCATGAATGCATTTGCAAGGCTGTTTGCAGTTCTATGGATTGCATTTAATTTCAGCTCTATAAACAAAAAAAGGAAAAAACTGCAAAAAATGAGGAAAGCTGATGACATGACATTATTCAGGATATTTAGTGAGAGGTATTTATTCAGATAAAATGTACAAAAATTACTTGAATAAAATTTTAAAAAATCATGGATTGTTGCTATTTTTAATAGTTGTATTTGGGTTGGTTTTAAGATTGATATTCTTTTCAGGAATGGGCGTGTCTGATGATTTGGCTTACAGTAAATATGCGAACAGCAAAGGCATAGACCCAGCCAGTGTATTGACATTGTCCACTAGATTAGGCTTGATATATATCACAGCATTATCATATTCTCTATTTGGTATAAACGACATATCATCAGTTTTATTCATAGTACTTGCATCTATCGGGAATATTATCTTAATTTTCTATTTTGGAAAGCTTTTATTCAATGAAAAGGTAGGGCTTATGGCTGCTTTTTTATTATCTTTTTTTCCGCTAGAGGTGGTTTATTCCACAAAACTTCTGTCAGACATACCGTCTGCTTTTTTCATGGCGTTAGGTGTCTATACTTTCCTTTATGCAGAAAAGAAATCAAAGCAAACCGCTTATTATTTTGCATCAGGCTTTTTGATTGGCATCGGCTATTTGATAAGGGAAAGCGCATTGCTTATTGCATTATTTTTCATAATATATGTTTTATACAAAAGGCAACTAAAAAAAGAGTACTTCATCGTGCCTCTTGGCTTTATGATTATTTTTGGGGTTGAGCTTGCTGCATTATACAAGTTAACTGGTGATCCTTTTTTTAGGTTTACCGCAGTGCAGGACTATCTTTTTAGTGTCCATAGCCAGCTAAACCATTTTGGCAGAACATCATTTCCGGAAGGCCTGTTCCATTATCCCTACATAATTTTAACTAATGAGCTCATAAACTTTTTTTATATATCAATCTTTATTGCAATATGCTATTTCATAATTAATAAAAAAAATAATGCGCATATACTGCTATTTTGGTTCATATCTCTGCTTTTTTATTTGAGCTTTGGCTCATCGAGCTTTTCCAGATATGTACCTTTCAAGGCTGATCCAAGATACCTTTCTGTTATTACTTTGCCCGGTATATTGCTGCTGGCTTATTTTTTGACTGAAAGCAAGCGGATTATTAAAAGAATAACACCCCTGATTTTGGCGCTGTTGCTTATTGCTTCAGTCATATCTGTTTATGCGTATGAGAATAGACATCTTTTAGACAATTTGAAAGAAGCATACCCTTATTTGAAAAAATTAGGCAAGACATTTTATACAGACCAAAGATCAACGAATGCGCTAGACTATATATCGCAGTATAAAAATGAAATAGACATAAAACCCTATCCTGATGATTTAAGCAACCTAAAAGGTGTTTATGTGGTTATAAACAAAGAAATGCTAAGGAACTTGAAAGCATCAAACAATAAGCTGAAATTCCCAAAAGAGATAGAAAATCCGCCTAGCAACTGGATATTAGTAAAAGAATTTGGCGATGATATTAAAAATAGGGTATTTATTTACTATGCTCCTGAGAAATGACAAACTACACCAAGCATGCGATAAAAGGCACAACCATTGTGCTGGCTGTCTCTATTTTAGCAGCCTTTTTGGGCTACATTGTAAGGCTTGTTTTGGCAAGAAACTTAAGTGTTGAAGATTTTGGCTTGTTTTACGCTGTTTTTGCTTTTTTGGCGCTTTTGGGCGTGTTCAAATCACTTGGTTTTGAGAGGTCATTAATAAAATTCATCCCAGAGTTCCTGCATAAAAATAGAAATGATTATATAAAAAGCTCTATGGTTTATGTTTTAATAACGCAGCTGATAACAAATACAATAATAATAATTGCAATTTATTCATTGTCCATTTATTTAAGCGAGCATTTTTTCCATACTCCTAAAGCAGGCATTGTGCTCAAGCTGATGGCAATTGCCTTCTTTATAGATAGTTTCGTCAATGTGCTGAAATTCAGCTTTCAGGGCTTTCAAAAGATGACTTTGTTTTCTTTCATTGATGTTGTGAGAATGCTTCTGATATTAATACTGGTAATTATTGGCTTAAAAGCCGGTTATGGGCTGTTCAGCCCTGTGGCTGCTTATATGGCTGTGCCAGCCATTTTGCTTGCAATTTTTGGGTGGATTTTGCTTAACAATGTCTTTCCAGAATTCTTCCATTCAAAATTTGCCATAGAATGGCCTTTGATAAAAAAAATATCAAAATACAGCATATTTGTAATGGTGTCAGGCACTGCGGCCATCATACTTGGCTATACAGATACAATGATGCTGACTTATTTTAAAGGTGTTAAAGATGTTGCATTGTACAATATAGCGTTGCCAACAGCAAAAATATTGATATACCTGCCTACTGCAATTGGAAGCATCCTGCTGCCCTTGGCATCAGAGCTGTGGGTTAAGAAGAAATTTGCGCTATTAAGGGCCGGAATGGAGTCTCTTTACAAGTATTCCATAATAGTCACAATCCCTCTGGTTTTTAGCTTAATGTCGTTCTCTGATTTTATCACAGGGGCCCTGTTCGGCAAAAATTATATCTTAGCAGTGATTCCAATGAAAATCCTGAGCATAGGCATGGTATTCATGACTATTCATCTTTTAAATGTGAACTTTTTCCTTGGCATAGGGCAGCCTCAGGTCCAAAGCAAGATACTCTACACAGCTGCTATATTCAACCTCGTAACAGATTTCCTATTGATACCGACACTGGGAACAGTAGGCGCAGCATTAACAACCACGGCAAGCTTTTTTATAATGATGGTTATGGGTTTTATAAACATTAAGAGGTTTATGGCTATAAAGTTCCCCATAAAGGTATGGTTAAGGATATTGTTGGCAGGAATTGGGTTTTTACTTGTGATTTATGTGTTAAAAAGATTGATTAACTTGAATGCGTGGCTTGAGACTGGAGCCGTTTTGGCGATATCCGGAATAATTTATTTGGCATCCCTGTTTTTGTTTGGCATAGTCAATATTAATGAGGTGAGAGACTTATTCAAAAGAATTTTTAAGTGAAGCTTAATCTGAGGAATTTAAGAATAATCACTTATGCTTTAAATTCAAATAAGATTTAATCGATCTAAAAGCTGTATCTTTCTTGGCTAGTTTTATTAATGCATAAATAAGTGAACAGAGTACCAAAACATAAATTGACTGCTCAGGCCAGATAAGATTAAGGGTGTAATTTTGATTCGAAAATGGGAATAACATTCTTGTGCCTGACACTGTGAAATGCTTTATCATAAGGTCTGACAAAAAATGGCTCATTGAACCGAGATTGATAAAAAGCACGGTTTTTAGTTGATTGTGCATAAACAATGGGGATATAAGCAAGCTTAGCATAAAAATCATGAATGGAGTGTGAAAAGAAATAAAGGATATTTGCAAAGGAATCCAAAAATAAAGGTAAATCAAATGAAGCTTAGACAATAAGTCAGGAAGTATTGCGCCAAGCACAACTAAGCTTTTTTTCTTTATGTTAAAAATTTCCGCCAAAATCAGTCCAATAAGAAGATGTGACAGCAGATCAGGCATTTTTAAAACCTCTTAATGTTGGTTTCCATTCATTGAAAAAGAGTGCAATGAACATTAACAAGGCAACAAATGAGACTGCATAAAGAATATAATTATAGTTGTAATTATGATACTCTATCAACTCAATTGTTCCATTTTTTTTGAAATCTAAATAAGCGGCAGACTCCCCTAAGACATGCCTCTTAATGCTGCCTTCCACTTTGTGTTTGCCTCCGTACTTATTTGGTTTTTTAAGATAGCTATCGAATGTAAATTTGTCATTAGCTTCTTTTGCTATTACGAGGTTATCATAGATAAATACTCCTAGAGTTAACAAAAATATTACAATGTAAAAAACCACATCCATTATCTTTTTTTTACCCATAGATTTTGCAAATTTAGTTTATGCATTAGTTAATAAAACTTACTCAATCTCATGTATTGAATAACATTTATTTTCAATATGGTAATTAAGTATTCCAAACTGTGTACCAATAACCGATTAAGTTTAAACATATATTCTTTAGAATATAAATATTTAAGAATAAGTTAATTAAATGTAATTATATATAATTGAATGTAATTAAACAAAGGTGGTCTAAATGAGTAACAAGGAAATTACAACGGTTTCTATACCAACGCAATTGGCTGAGAAGCTGAAGAAGAGGATAGAAGGCACTGGATTTACATCACTATCCGGTTATGTGGTGTATATTCTGAGGCAAGTCATCTCCAGCGTTGAGATGGACGAGCGTAAAAAGAATGAGAAAGAGGCTTTTAGCGAGGAAGACGAGAAAAGAGTTAAGGAAAGGCTGCGCAGCCTTGGTTATCTGGATTAATATGAAAAAGGTTTTTCTTTTTGGCATAGATGGGGCACCGCCTGAGCTGGTTTTCGGAAAGTGGCTTGAGCACCTCCCAAACATCAGAAAACTTATGGAATCAGGCGCTTATGCCAGGCTTAATAGCACAATACCTCCTTCAACGATAGTTGCGTGGAATTCAATGATATCGGGCAAAGACACAAGCGAGATAGGTGTTTTCAGCTATACTTATGTTGATGATGAAGGCAGATCTCGGCTTGTCAACTCGCACAATATTAAATGCAGGCTAATATGGGATATCCTAAAAGAGCATGGCAAAGAGAGCATTGCGCTTTATGTTCCATTATCTTATCCTGCCAAGCCAATAAAAGGATTAATGGTTACGGATTTTTTGACTCCAGACGTTGATTCAAACTGCACATACCCTGAGAGTTTAAAAGAGAAAATAAAAACCATGAAAAATACTGATATATTTTTTGATGTCGCAGTAGGTTTGGCAGGGCACAAGGGGCTTGAGATTGATGTTCTTATAGAAAAAACATATGAAATGACAGAAATGCAGATTGAGCTTTTAAAAGACGTTTTAGCCAATGAAAAATGGGACTTCCTCATGGCTGTGATGATAGGCACTGACAGGCTGCAGCACATGCTCTGGAATCATTTTGATGAAACCCATAGGAGGTTTGTCAATAATTCTCAACACAAAAACGCACTAAGAGACTACTATGTTTATCTCGACAAAAAACTTGGCGAACTGCTTGAATTGCTTGACAAAGACACTACTGTTATAGTTGCTTCTGACCATGGCATGATAAAGCAGGAAGGCAAGATAAACATAAATAATTGGCTTATTAAAGAAGGCTACTTATTTTTGAAAGAGGGTATTGATTTGTCAGAAAAAAAGCGTTTCAGCAGAGAGCTTATTGACGTGGAAAAGACAGTTGCTTACGGCGGCGGGGCATATAATGCACGTGTATACCTAAATAAGAAAAAACTTGGCAAGGATTATAAAAAAATAAGAGAAGAAATGATAAAAAAACTTAGGAATATCCCTGATGACAAAGGCAACAATCTTGATACAAGTGTCTACAAGGCAGAAGAAATTTACAAAGACAGTTCAAATCCAGAATGCCCTGACCTAACCGTTTATTTTGATGACTTGAGGTGGGCATCAAACCCTGACTTGGGACAGCATGGAATCTATTCATGGTATACTGCGGTCGGCGCTGACAGTGCAGGCCATTCGAGGCAAGGCTGCTTTGTCATAAGCGGAAAAGGCATCAAAAGCAAAGGCAAAATTGGGGACATTGACATAAGACAGGTTCTGCCAACCATACTAAAATTGCTTGAAGTCAAATGCCCTTCTGACATAGATGTAAATCCTGTTGAGGTGTTCTAAAATGGCGCATTTTTACGAATCAACATTAATTGATACTGTTGACGGTTTTCAATGCAAGTCATATTCAAACGAGCATCCTGAAGGGCTCATAATCGTCAAGCCAAAATACATCCCAAAAGAATCTATAGAAGGAGAGGGCCTAAAATACAGGTTTTTATTTGAGAAATGCCTTGTCAGGTTCAACCTTTTTGCAAGAAAAGAGAAGGTTGCAGATTATGTCAAGCAGTTCAGGAAGAGATTTCCCGACTATATTTATGATTGCCCTACAACAAAAAACTGGTTTTTTGTAGTGCCGCGCAACAGGATAAAGACAGCGCACGATTGCAGGAACGGGCTGAAAGAGCTGATGAAAGTTCCTGAAAGAGACATGGACAGTTACCTGAAGCTAGTAAGGGATCTTGTTGATTTTTTAGCCAAAAGCGGAGTCTCTTACAATAATCTTGGAATTACTCACTCCACTTTGCTTGGCAACTATACCCCTGGAAAATCAGATATTGACATAGTGATTTACGGAAAAGAAAACGGCTGGAAAATTCTCAACTATCTTAAGGACGCAAAGCATGAAAAGCTCCATTGGAAAACTGATGAAGAGTGGGCAGAATACTATAAGGAGCATAAGACATCAGAGTCAATGCACTTTACTGAAAAAGAATATATAAGCCATATGGCGCGTAAAAGGTATGAAGGTATGTTTGACAAAACCGTATTCACTCTGTTTACAGTTGAAGAGCCGCAAGAAACCTGGCTCAAGTGGGGCGATGAAAGCTATGTGCCAATTGGGCTGGCAACAGTGCAGGGAAGAGTTGTAGACCACTACAACAGCCATGTGCGGCCCGGTTTTTATGGAATTGAAGGTGCAACACTATTGAATAGCAGCCATCCAATGCCAAAGATTGACAAAAGCATTGCAATAAAAAAAATTGTGTTTTACTCCATTCCATTCACTCAGCAGGCAATAAGCGGCGAAAAGGTAAAAGCATGCGGGCTGCTTGAACTTGCAATTCCTAAAAAAGGCGACAAGTATTACCGGCTTGTCATAGGGTACTTTGATGCTTATATAAGCGAGAGAAGGGAAAAGGAGTTTATCAAGGTTGTTTAAATGCACTTCTACGAATCATCCATAATAACAACAGTAGACGGCTTGCATTGCCAGGTCTATGGCAATGAGCACCCTATTGACGGCATCCTTGTAAAGCCAAAATACATACCAACGGAAAAGCTGCACAGCGATGCGCTGCCTTACCGCTTTATAGCTGGCAGAAAAATGAACCGCTTAAATTTATGGGCTGATAAAAAAAAATTAAAAAAGTATATCGAAGAATTTAAAGCCCAATACCCAGAATACACTTATAAGAGCACCATGCATGAAGATAATACGCTGTTTTTTTCTGTTCCGATAAACAGGATTGAGAGGATTTACTTCCCTAAAAAGGGCCTATCCGAACTTATGAGCATGCCAGCAAAATCTTTAGATGAACATCTTAAGGCAGTCTACGAGTTTGTTAATCTTTTATTAGAAAGCGGGATAAAATTAAATGAGCTTGGGGTGACATATTCCACTTTAGTGGGGCATTACTTCTTAAATATATCCGACATCAACATAGTAGTCTACGGAAAAGATAATTTCTGGAAACTGATGGATTATCTAAAAAAATTGTCACATCCGTTGCTGAGGTGGAAGAATGAAGAAGACTGGATGAGATTTTATAAGGGAAGAAACAGGTTTGCTATCTTCACTAAAGAGCAATTTCTCAGGAATATGGACAGAAAGAAGTCTGAAGGCTATTTTAATAATAGCTTATTCATTATATTTGGAGTAGAAAATGGAAATGAATCGTGGTTTAAATGGAACGAGGAAAAATACAAAAAACTTGGCTTGGTCACAGTTCAAGGAAAAGTCGCTGATAATTTTAATTCTGTGGTTAGACCCGGGTTTTATGAGATAAAAGATTCAAAAATCATTAATGGCTACGATGAGGTTCCTGTTAAAAAAATTGTTTTTTACTCAAGAGATTATTGCATGCTATCCTATCCCGGAGAGCACATTGAAGCATGCGGATTGCTTGAGTTGGCAACAACAAAAGAAGGCAAGCAATATCACAGGGTTGTTGTTGGCTATTTTGATGCATATATCGGCGACAGGAGGGAAAAAGAATTTATCAGGGTGCTAAATGACTGACGAATTTGATAAACTAGTCAATGATGATGCGTCATTGCGCGAAAATTGTGATTTTTGCAAAGAATCCAAGTTAGAGGTAGGCAAAAAAACAAGATACGGCTCAGTTGTGATATGCAGAATAGGGAAAGCTAAAAACGGATGGTTTGCTACTTTGTCTCCAAAGACAGGCGGCGACCCAAGAAAAGATTTTACCGTACAATTGATGCCTTTTGCGCATTTGACTCATTTTTCCCAGATATCGTCTAATAGGGAATTAGCAAAGAATTACGGAACCCTCTTTTCAAAAATATCCAGATCTATATCGAAAGTCATGCTGGAAGACAAAAATCTTAAGGCGCTAGCTAACTCAAAAGAGCTCGGCATATCAATAGCAACGTATGGAAAATGTACAACATGGAAAGAAAAAAAAGAGCATCTTCATGTCAAGATATTTCCATTTAGAGGCAATATAGGCCAACCCTATACACTAGACAGCTCTTTTGAAAGAAAAAAAATACGAAAAGATCCAAAAACAGGCGAAGAATTCGTAAAAATGATGCCTGTTAGAAAAGTTATGATAGATGATGAAAGATTTGATTTTCTATCGAAGTTATTTATATTTTTATTAGATAACTCCTCAACTTTGTCTGATCATTATAACCACATAAAATGAGCTACATAGACCTTCAATCCCACACAAACGCTTCAGACGGCGAATTAAACCCAAAAGAGACAGTCGACCTTGCTATAAAAAGAGGATTAAATGCCCTTGCTATAACTGACCATGATACTGTTGACGCCCTGGGACAAGCCATAAGCTATGCAAAAAACAAAAGCATAGAGATAGTTCCTGGAATCGAAATTGAATGCAGCGAGCCAAGGCATGGATTCAAGAAAGTCCATATGCTCGGACTTCTTATAGATTACAACAACAGCTCTCTTTTGAATCTAACAAAAAAAAGTAAAGAAGGCAGGATTAGGCAGAAAAGGAAGATAATAAAAAGGCTGAACTCCCTGGGGTTTGACATAACTTTTAACGAAGTCAGCAGCACGGTAAAGGGCTCTTTCGGAAGGCCCCATGTCGCGAAAATACTGCTGAAGAAATATCCAGGCGAGTTTGCATCAATAAGGGATGTATTTGACAGGTATATAGGCGAAGGCAGGCCAGCATATGTTCCAAGAAAAAACATGGTTACGCTGAAAGAGGCAATCAGCATTGTAAAAAATGCCAATGGCATCCCTATTCTCGCACACCCAGGAGTTTTTAAAAAAGAGGGCTCTCTGCAGCTTATAGACATTTTCTGTGACAGCGGCGGAGAGGGAATAGAAACTTATTACCCATACCACATAGTGTGCCCGGAACTCAAAATAAACAAAGAAGGAAATGATCTCATGATAAAATTTTACCGTGAGGCTGCAAAATCAAAAAATTTGCTTGAAAGCGGCGGCAATGATTTTCATGGAAGCTACAGGGACACTATGGGAGAGATAAAAATACCCTACAGCGTCCTGGAAAAGCTAAGGTTAAGAATTCCTGTGCAATAACTCATATCTTTATCTTTTGAATAACATCCCTTATTGCAGCCTTCTCGTCAAGGGTTACTTTGTCTTCTTCAGAGTAAAAAATTTCTTTTGAAAAGAGCATTGAATCATCTTTAAATATTTCCTTTAAGACCTTGCCATCCATATCTTTTGGAATTGGTATATCTAGTATATGCAATGACGTTGGCACTACATCCATAATTGAAACATTCGAGATAGTGCTTTGTTTTATGCCAGCGCCGGAAGCTGCAAATATTCCAGTTAAATCTGAAAAATGCTTTCCAGGAAGATAGGTCTCTATTTTATCAAACAGCTTGTCGGAATCGTAGGAAAATATATTTGCATACTTGTTAGTAGGTATGACCACTATATCGGGCGCGATATTCAAAGAATTTCCATGATACAATTTTTCCCTTTTTTCAATAACCTGGAAAATCTCATCATTGTTCGAAGGATCGCGGACTTTTTTCAGTTTTGATATTATTTCATTCCTCAGTTTTTCATATTCATTGCTATTCATATCTCTGCTATTTATGAATACACCGGGGTACCTGTAGAAAACCGATGCGCTTTTAGCTGATTTCCTGTGAAATGATTCTCTTATCTCCTTGCTTTTTCTAAAAAGGAACATAAGCTTAAGCAGCCCCGTCTTGCTTAACTTTGCATATATTTTAGGGATGATTTTCTGCATAAAAGTTCTCTTGTCCTTCAGAAAACCTTCTTTGCTCAGCCAAACCCTGAAGTTAAATGATTTTTTCGGAGCCAAGCTAAATCCATGATCAGATACTATGAAAATGTAAGGATTCTCATTACGCTCAACGAATGTTTTGATAAGGTGGCCAATGTAAGAGTCAAGTTTTTTTAGGAATTCACGAATCACTTCCTTGTTATCAAAGAAAAGGGCTTGCAAAGGGCTTGTTTCGTCGAAAACAAGCATGAAAAAATCCCATTTTTCCTTCATAAGTTCCTTTAAAGTTAAGAATCTCCTATTATTAATGTAATAAAGTCCATCAAGGTAGTGCTGTCTGTTCTCAATCGAGTGCTTGTTGTCCTGAACTATAGTGAAATCACCATACTTTAGACTCGTCTTGTAATCATAGCTCTTCAGCAGCGACATAATATCTGTAGGATATGAATAAACTTTCTCGTCAGGTGGGGTCAAGAAGCACGAGACCATATAACCGTTCAACTTATCAACGGGATAAGTACCCGGCACGTTTATGATACAGCATCTCTTTCCATAGCGTGACAATACCTGCCATACCTTTTCACTTTTAATTGTTCTAGAATTTGCAAGTCTTCCATTATCATTCATGAATTCATATACTCCGTGCTTACCTGGGTTTCTTCCAGTGAAAAGGGATACCCATGCAGAGATACTTAATGGCGGCACTGTGGTCTTTAAATAAGCCGAGGTGCCTGATTTGACAAGCCTGCTTAAAGCGGGTAGATCACCATTTTTCATCCATGGCTCTAGCAAATCCCAGCTAGCCCCGTCAATTCCTATTATTAAAACACTATTGCTCATTTTGCCGTATAAGGAATAACTCATCTTTAAATCTTTTAAAACTTAAAACAACGCATATATAAAAGGCGACAAAGGGGAACTTTGCCCCAGCACTATCAAAATTCCCGCTAAAAGCAGCATTATGACAATTGGCAGAAGCCACCACTTTTTCCTTTCACTCATGAAGCTCCATATATCGCTGATTAAGTAAAACCTTCTTGCCATGGCTTATTGCACAAGTTTCAGCTTTATTAATTTTTCGTAAATCGCATCCGCTGCAATTTTATGCCCAATTTCGTTTGGATGCGGGTCAAATTTGCTGACAATGACATCTTCCTCGTTGCGGGACTGAAAATACGGCAACAAATCTAAAACCTCGATACCATATTCAGTTCCTACCTCTTTAATAAAGTTGTTTGCGCCTACAAAAGGATAATTATCTAATTTATAGATAAATGGAAATACAACTAAAACTAACGTCGCATTATTCTCGTTTGAGATTTCCTTCAATTCCTTAAAATAAAGTTTGTTAAACTGCCTACTGGTTTCAGAAGAGAATAAACCCTTAATTGTATTGTAATAGGATTTTTTAATGCCTAGTATTTCCAACGCCCTACTAATTCCTTTATTGCCGAAATAATAAAGGTAGGATGAGCGCTGCATATATATATCAAACCAGATTGCATAGGCATTTGTTTTTTCCCTATTACCCGCTTCTCCATCATTAAAATCATTTAGAACGTACCCAATTACAATTATATCCGGCTTGTAACGCAATGCTTCATTTTTTAGAATTTTAATCTCATATGCTGTATCTATACCGGGCTTTCCAAAGTTTAATACTTCATAAGTCATATTTTTTGAATTCTTATTCAGCAATGACTCAAGCTTTTTTAAATATGTGTCATTGGCGTTCTTAACACCCACTCCAAAAGCGAATGAGTCTCCTAAGCCTACTATCCTGATTGCACTTTCACCTTTATAATGAGGATATTCTCTGTCCCTATAGCCTTCCCTGTTTAAGGATACATATTTTTTATTAAAATCTTTTTGCCCTGGAATAAAATTGTATTTTACCTCTTCTGGCAGTACAGCTCTTATAACTAGTTCCAGGAGTACTGTAAAGATGAGCATTGTTAAGATAATTATGGTTAAGTTCTGCAAAAAAACTCTTTTTTCATTTATAAAGCGCAATATGCTTCTTTTACAATATTTAAAGAAGAAAAATATTGCCAATGCCACAAAACCCATAACTGTAATAAAAATTTTAAAATTATTTATTGTATCCAAAGCTGCATCGGTTAATTTATTATTGATAGTATACTTTAGAAAAAAGCTTTCTTTTAGGAAGTAGCCTGTGAGAACAAGCAGTATTCCAATCAAAAGCAAGGAATATGTTACAAATTTATAAAAGAATACAGCAAAGTTGGTTATTTTAGTTTTAGTCTTTTGCAATTTTCTCACTGTCCCACATGTCTTTTGGGTTGTCATCCCGCTTTATTAAGAAGCTGCCAATCACAAGGTAGTCTATTCCAGTGCCCAACATGCACTTATAGGCGTCTTCAGGAGCGCAGACAATCGGCTCTCCGCGTATGTTAAATGACGTGTTGATTAAAATCGGTATTCCGCTTAATTTTTCAAATTCCTTTATTACGCCATAGTAAAGCTCATTTTCCTCTTTTGAGGTTGTCTGAAGCCTTCCTGTGCCGTCAACATGCACAACTCCCGGCACAAGCTTTTTTTTGCTTTCCTTGAAAGGATAAACAAAGAGCATAAACGGCTCCTCGTCCTTGTCAATCTCAAAATACTCGTGCACATCCTCTTTGCTGATTACAGGGGCAAAAGGCCTGAAATGCTCTCTGTGCTTTACTTTCCTGTTCAGAATGTCCTTCATATCAGGATTGGCTGCATTTGACAATATGCTTCTTGCCCCCAATGCCCTTGGACCCCATTCCATCCTGCCCTGGAACCATCCTACAACATTATTGTTAAATATCAAATTTGCCGTTAACTTAACAAGTGCATCCTTGCTTTTGAATGTCTTATAGACTATATTATTTTTATCCAGGAAATTTTTTATATAATCGCCGGAAAAAGAAGGCCCAAGGTAGGCAGATTCCATAACATATTTCCTTTTATTACCGAATATAACATTATATGCGTAAGCCGCAGCGCCAAGTGAAGCGCCTGCATCGCTTGCAGCAGGCTGCACCCACACGCTCTTGAAAGGAGTATTCTTTGTTATTTTTCCATTGGCAACGCTGTTCAATGCAACTCCCCCAGCCATGCAGAGGTTTTCCATTTTAGTTTCATTATAAAGGCGGTTAAGCATCTTGAAGATTATCTCTTCGGTTATTTTCTGCAATGATGCTGCGATGTCCTTGTGCCTTTGAGCCACTTCCTCGCTTGGTTTTCTTATAGGCCCAAATTCCTCAACAAATTTTTTGCCAGGCATTGTTAACTTGTGATGGTAATCAAAATAATCCATATCAAACTCTATGCTGCCGTCTTCCTTAACATCAATTATTTTCCTGAAGTTGTCATAATAAGTTGGTTTGCCATAAGGGGACAATCCCATCACTTTATATTCTGAATTATTTACGCTGAATCCAAGATGCGCTGTCACAGTGCTGTACAGCAAGCCGACAGAGTTTGGAAACCTTAATTCCTTCAGCAATGTTATCTCATTTCCTTTGCCATAGCCGTAAGAGGCAGTTGCCCACTCGCCAACGCCGTCAATTGTCAGTATTGCTGCTTCTTCATAAGGGCTCACTAAAAATGCAGAAGCCGCATGGGCCATGTGGTGCTCTATAAACAGAATATCACCATTATACTTTAGCTTTTTTCTTATTATAGTCGGAACTCTTAGCTTTTCATTCAGCCATGAGGGCAATGCCTTATAGAAAGGCCAAAATGAAAATGGGAACATTTCAAGATGCTGGCTTAACAGTCTTTCAAATTTCAGAAGAGGCTTCTCATAAAACGCCATATAATCAATTTGTCCTGCATTTAAGCTTCCTTCCTGCAGGCAATAATTAATCGCGTTTATAGGAAAGCTAATGTCGTGCTTTTTTCTTGTGAACCTTTCTTCCTCTGCCGCAGCTACAACAATGCCGTCTTTCATCAAGCATGCTGCTGCATCATGATAGAAGCAAGAAATTCCCAATACAACTTGGTTTTCTTCAGCGCTCATGTTCTTTTAATGCCCATTTTTGAAATTGACGGCAGTCAAAAAGTCCTGTAATATTTCTCCAATGGCTGCTTTGTGACTCTGTGTTCCTGCCAGTTAGACTTTCTATTAGTCTTTTTCAGCTCCAGAAAATGCCTCTTAAAAATTTTCATGGATATCGAAACAACGCCTATGCCTATAAAATAAACCAATGCCAGCAAAATAAAATTTACAATGCTTGAAATCGTTTTTGCAACAGGCTCAATAAAATATTTTATGGCGTTCAAAATTTTTTTAAGCATATTCTGGCAAGAGTCATATTCTTTATAAAAGTTATGGTGAAACATATTCTGGCAAGAGTCATATTCTTTATAAAAGTTATGGTGAAAAGCGGATGTGCGTATGCGAAAATATAGCCCAAATATTGATAAAGTCCCTATAGGTTAAAAATTTAATTTGTCAAAAACTGCCCATCAGAGAGGGGTGGCATGTTTTATGCACTTGGCATTCAGGTGGTTTTTGATCACACAAAATGCCATGCAATGTCTTGGTACACTTAAACCGCGGCTGTCCAAAAAGTTTTAAATTTTCAGAATTATTTTTAAAAAATAATGCAATCAGTTCGGCATTTGCATTTTCTGATTAAGAAAAATTTGAATTTTCCCCAGAAAACAGCGTTTTTTGTATTTATAGTCGAGAAACTAGTATTTATACTTTTCGTTATTGACGAGAAATATTAATTGCAAAATTAACATTTTAGCGAATTTTGAAGAAATTCTCTAATGCCTTTTTGGACAGCCCCGACTTTTGTTGTTTAAATGGCGGTATCTGATATGAATAAAATTAAATCCAAAATACTATTAACAGGTGCTACTGGATTCATAGGCTCTAATTTAGTTAAAAAATTGCATAATGGAAATAAAATTGCGATTATTTTGTATATGTTACTAAAGGGATTATATTGGGCTAAAAATCAACAAATTTTAAGTATTTCTTTTTATGTTAATAATATACTTTCGTAGAAAATCTCTCTTTTCTGTATAAACATCATAAAGATTTATCTGTTCTTTCGGATCTGTTTTTAAATTGTATAATCCAGAAGGTATTTTTTCTATATCTGGCTTTACTGTTATTAATTTCCAATTTTCATATAAAATTGCTATTTGCTCCTCAGTTTCATCTATGCCTGCCCTCCCATACAATTCAGAAAGCGCATACTCTTTTGTGTAATTTCCTTCATTTTTCATCATCGGGAATAAACTTATACCATCAATGTTTTGCGGGGCTTCTATCCTGATTAAATCAAGTATAGTTGGAAGAATATCAATTGTCTCAACTCTTTTCTGAATTTTTTGGGCTTTTAGTTCTTTTTGGTAAGAAATGATAAGTGGAACATGAATTGCTTCTTGGTATAACGTGTTACCATGCCCAAGATATCCATGTTCATAAAATTCTTCGCCGTGGTCTGCTAAAATGATGATTATAGTATTATTTTTTATGCCCAATTCCTCCAACTTGTCCAATAATTTTCCAAGATTGTGGTCTACATAGGAAATTTCAGTATCATAAAGTTTAATTAGATTGATGATGTTGTTTGGATAATTCTTTTTAAACTCTTCTTCTGTGCCATAGGGGGTATGAGGGTCAATGTAATCTACAAACATAAAAAAGGGATGTTCTTTATTGTTTTCAAGCCATCTAAAAACCTGTTTGTTTACATCTTCCGCTTTGCTTTCACCATCCTGTCTTAATAAGGATTTAGAAATTGGGAAAAAAGTAACTAATACTGCTCTTAAACTGAACTTATCAAAAGTATGAACATATTCAAAAAAGTCAAGCCTATCCTTGTATGTAATAAATCCCTGCCCCATTCCATATTTTGCTTTAGTGTATACACCGCCTATGAATCCAGCAGTATTATACCCATTTTCTTTTAATATTTCTGCCAGTGTTAATTCTTTTTGATTTAATATCTGCCGTTTTAAGACAGCTCCATGATGAGATGGGTATCTTCCTGTAAATATAGAAGATTGGGATAGTAATGATAATGAAGAAGATGATATTGCGTTATCAAACATCACAGAATTGCTTGCTAATTTATTGATATTGGGAGCGTATAGAAGATGGTCTGGTCTCAGAGCGTCTACTAGTAAGATAACCACATTTGGGTATACTTCTGACTGAATATTTGATTTAAAACTTATTACATGGTTTAATGTATATAAATCAATCAAAGAGGAAGAAATAATAAAAAAGGTAACCAAAAAAATGTAATTTCTAATTAAATTTTTTGCCTTATTATTTATGAGAAGCATAAAATTAAATATTAAATTGCCATTTGATAATAAAAAAATATAAATTATAATGACAATTATGATTGTTATTAAATTAAATTCAAGATTATTCCAAAAGCCAAAGTTGGATAATAAAAAATTATTTACAAAAATACTCACATAAAAGAGCAATAAGATTGCAACAGCAGTGCTAAAATAAAATACAGAAACAGCCTTTTTAATAATTTTAATACCAAATACTCTCAATAATTCTATAAGAATGCTAACAATTAAAAATATTAATATAAAGATTATTAAAGACATCAATAACGTCTGATAAAGCTCAAACCATTCAAAACTTCTTGCCATTATCCTTATTAGAACGTCTATTGTGCCATGCAGGGATCCGATTATCATTCCTGAAAACAATGCCAATTTAACGTTAGCTATAGGTTTAATTTCCATTTTTCGTATTCATTAAATATAAATACCTTTTTGAACTTCTAATCTTTTGTTTACGAGCAATTGTAAAATATTTATTGAAGGCTTTCTCAAAAATTTCTTGTTTGTAGTATGGAAAAATCTCCTTTCTTCCAAATAACATTTTTTTAATTTGTGAATCATTTTTTGATGCAAATTCAATAATAAGGGAACTGCATATTTTGTTAAAAAATTTCGCAAGTTTATTAAACGGCAGATTATTAGAAATAGCTAAATGATGCAACAACGCAAGGGCAAGCACAGTATCTGATTGGTTGCGTTTAAAAAATGAAGTTCTCTCTTCGTTGTCCCACCCTATGTCGGGGCTTGGGTTGGTTAAATCAATTAATAAAGGAAGTATATTTGTTTCACCTCTTTTGATACATTCCATATAATTTTTTCCAACAGAATTAGGATCATTATCAACAGATATCACTTTCATACCCATATCATTAGCAATTCGGCTAAAAACCCCGATATTTGAACCTAAATCCATAACTACTTTTGAATGAGCTAATTTCAAGAATTTTGAAACTAGATATTTTTTATGCTTAAATGCAGTTGAACTATAATTGATTGTATCATAATAATCATCCCACTCGGTTTTCTGGGAAAAATTCATATTTTTTATTGAATACTCTAATTTATAGATAAATTCACTCAAAGACTTACGATTCATTTGAGATTTTTTAATAACATTTTTATTTGCAAAATTTTGTAGTTTAGCGTTAAGGTGTATATGAAAAAACAAAAAATTAAAATAAGTTTTAAATGGAAGCAAGGAACTCGCTAAATCCAAAGGAATGCCATCTATATAAACTCTTAATAAATTATTTAGACGAACATCAACATAACTCATAAGTGATAATGGTGCAAGGAAATGCCTGCAAAATTGGCTATAGGGAGCACTCCACTGTTTTTTTTCTTTATATTTCTCAAAAGAAAGAGAATCAATAAGGATAGGCTTACATTTTCTAAATTGTATATTGTAAGAGCTACAATCTTTTAAGGACATTTTAAAATCTAATGCCATTTGCTGGATTTTTAGTGTTGTTAGGGCGGCATCTTTTAATTGACTAAAACTCCATTCATATGGATAAGAAATAAACTCCATCATTTCTGGTTTAATCACTTTATATGCCCTTTTAGGTTTTGGGATGTCTGCCTCATCATGAGCTATCATTAAATTTGAATCTACAAGAGTTTTATAAAGACCTGATTTAATTAAAAAATCATAATCATCTTTATATACTGCATTTATCTGACGATAAATTGAACCGTCTTTTAAAAAAACGAATCCACTGGGGTCTCGAAATGATCCAGAAACACTGTTGCCAAGCATATTCATACTACTCCCAGCTAGTTTGTCCTAATTTAAAATCAGCTTTTTTAACTTGTTTTAACGACTCTTGTTAAAAGCCTTTTTAAATGTTTTTTAATTGGCTTCCAAAAATATTTAATTAAAAATGCAACTGATGCTGTGAATAAAGCAACAATTAATGGCCAAAGTGAACCTATGATTATGCCACCTGTACCTGGGTTAATGTATGCAATCGAACTTTTAATTAATATAAAAAACCAAAATACAAAAATAAATAACATCAAAAATAATTTCTTCATTTTCTTTGGTAATAAGTATTCATTTTTAAATCTTATTATATTGCCATGGATATGCTCAGCTAATCTTTTTGGCCATTTAATCATTATCTTACCTGATTTATACAGATACAGCATAAATAAGATAATTAATAATATTCCAAAAATGATTGGTGTTTTAAAAATGAATAGTATGTGGTCTATTGGTAAACAGATATCAATTTAAAATCTTATTGATTCGAAAAGTTCGGCTTAATTGGCTAAAGGCAGGTTGGTTTATGCGCAATTAAGAATCTATATGACCTCCAAGAACACAAATCCGCCCGTTCCATATACAGATTTGAACATACCAGACCCAAGTAGCTCGCTTACTTTGGAATTTGTTTTGTTCATGCCGTATTTTCTGGCAAATTGCCCGTCTATAACAAGGAATTTATAACTTCTTGTCTTTAAAAATGAATTTATCTTAGAAGCACTTTGATTAATGGCTGTATTCTTGAAGCTCTTTATATCATCGCACCAGAAACATATAAATTTGTCCATGCCTATGACAGTTCCATCATTAACAAAGGCAAAAACCTTTGTATTTGGGCTTATGTTATCCTTTAGCCATAAATAGCCCTGCAGCTCTTCGCCTGATGTCCAAAACGCTCCAGGAGGCCACTGAGCCGTATTGACTGTGTATTTCTGGTAAGAAGAGGTTAAAGCAACTCCCGTTACTATGATAATTGCAACTAAAAATTTAGGTGCATTAAAATTCTTTAAGAGTGACATCAAAAACCAAAGACCTTCGCTTGCTAAAATGGCCAATGGTATGGCAAAAACAGACCATGCCCTGAAGGGGGATAACTTGTAATAAAAAGGGCCTGCATTGACGGCATAAAAGGCAAAAATGAGCCATGCCAGCGCTATGACTAGATATCCATCTTTAAAATCTTTATTTTTATAGCTAATCACAATTATCGAAACAAACACAAAAATCATTAGCAATAGGTTTATGACTAAAAATCTTTGATCAGAAAAAAATTCAAAAAATGGAACTGAGCCTGGTTCCAGGGCTGCTGCATAGCCCGTGGCTCTGTTTGTCACGTTCTTCACATAAGTCTTGGAAAGGAAAAACAGGGTTGCAACCGCAATTACCAGGAATATGGCAAGAATCATTAATTTATTTTTCTTAATCTCATTGTAATACTTGTGCATCAATGACAAAAGAGCAACAATCAAAAGCAGTGACAAAACCAATCCAATGCCAATCGGGTTATTAATGGCATTTGTTTTTTGCGCTATAAAGAAATCCTGCAGATTATATATCCTGTCGCCTGTGCCTGCAACACTCGTGATTTTTTGGCTGCTGCCAAGCCCCATACCCCTTAACATGCCGCTGAAGCCATATTTTATTATTGACGGCAGCCACCACAATAGAAATGAAATCAGCAAGCCGAAAAATCCAGCAGCAGCATAATAAACCAGAATGCTCTTCTCCAGAATTGCTTTTGCGACATAATAAACAGCAAACAGCAAGCCGAAATATGCGCTATGGCTCGGAGATGTTGTCAGGGTAGCGCCTATCATTGCTGCAGCTATAAAAACCCATTTTTTGTCATATCTTATTCTTTCAACAGCATAAAATGAGACAAAGTACATGGGCACAGTCAATGATATTGCCCATATGAAATGGCTTAAAAAGGCTGGAGCGGATGCAAGCGCAAATGCAGAGAATAATGCCTTTTTGCTGCCTGTCAGCTCCTTTGCAAAGAAAAAGAAGAATACGATGCCTAGCGATATGATCAATGCGTTAAAAAATTTTAATGTCCAGTATACTGAATCATTTGTCTGGTGCAAGATACCCATCACCATGTCATAGCTTGGCGGGTAAGGATCCACATATTTTACTCTGCTTTTTGTAAATGCTGTTTTCTCAGCAGAGATGTATTTAACGCCAAGCGCATGCGCCCACGGGTCATCATCTTCCAGCCAGGGGTATGAGAATGCGCCTTTTGCGTACATATAAAATGACGCAAAGAAAATCAAAAGTATTGCAAATATCGCTATGTCTGTTTTTGTTATTTTGAATTGAAGGGTTTTTATATTTTGCATAAAGCTTCTGTTTCTGAAAATGGATAATGCTGCCAGAAGAAAGCCTATTCCCAAGAAGACTCTCCAATCCAAGGGAACCCTAAGAATGTTGAGCAGCAGGCCTAAGACAATAAAAGCGCCAAGCCCTATGCCTATTCTCATGAGGATTCTTTCAAGGAAGTTTTCAGATTCCTTGGCAATCCCTGCTACAGAGTAACCTAGCGCATAAGTAACTGCAAAAAAGACCAAAATGCTTAAAATAGCCATTTTGCATAGTGATTATTATTCTCTATAAATATCTTTGGAGATTTGCATAACTTAACAATTGTTAATATTCAAAACCTTTTTATAAGAGTTGACCTATCTAAGGCTCATGGTGATTTAATGAAGGTTTTGCTTATATTTCCGCCTCAAAGCCTGGAGGAGAGGTATGCAAGGAACATGGGAGATGTAGGCGGATTTCTGCCGCCTTTGGGCCTTTGCTATATGGCAGCAATCCTGGAGCGGGATGGGCATGAAGTCAGAATAATGGATTGCCCTGTTAACAACTACACAATATCTGACATTCTTACTGAAATAACAAATTTTGAGCCTGAAGTTATAGGAATTGCAGCAATAACAGCGCTTGCAAATGTAACCAAGGAATTGTGTGATGTGATAAAAAACCAATTCCATGACAAATGCATTATCCTTGGTGGGCCTCATCCCACAGTAATGCCCAAGGAAGTTTCAGAAGAGATGAATGCGGACATTATAATATCAGGAGAGGCTGATAATGTCATAAGTGATGTTCTGAAAAACATAGACGAGTACAAAAAGAAAAGGCTTGTTACAGCAGGAATTGTGATGAAGCTTGATTTAATGCCTATTCCAGCCAGGCACCTGCTTGATATGTCAAAATATACATCATTGCCAAACACGTACAAGATATCGCCAAACACTTTCCAGATGGTTACTTCAAGAGGGTGCCCTTTTACATGCACTTTTTGCCATGATGCAAAAGGCGTTTTCAGGCAGAGAAGCGTGGAAAATGTTATGCAGGAGATAAAGCATTTGCAAGAAGCTTATAATGTCAAGGAGATAGCCTTTTGGGATGATATACTTACACTCAACAAAGCATGGATATATAAATTCTGCGAAGCGCTTGAAAAAGAGAAGATACGCCTTGTGTGGTCCTGCTATACAAGGCTTGACTTAATTGATGAGCCATTGCTTAGGGCTATGAAAAAGGCTGGCTGCTGGAACATATTTTTTGGGATAGAGGCTGGATCGCAGGATCTTCTTGACAACATGAAGAAAAAGATGACCGTGGAGCAAATGGCCAACCAGGTCAGGCTTGTAAAAAAAGCAGGCATCGA
>JACPTD010000006.1 GCA_016192955.1 Candidatus Woesearchaeota archaeon
AGCTTGCATGCATCATTTGGGCATGCTACATCTAATTTACGCCTCTTTTTCATAATAATCACCGTATACAATTTGTGATAGAACTAGTATTTATATGTATCGTTAATTAAGACATTCCCGCACATAAGCGGAAAATCCGTTGTGACTAAAAGATAATAAAATAAGGAAAAATCAGGAATTGAGCTTTTCCTGAAGCTCTTTATCCTGCTGCTTAATCTTTCTTAAAAAATGGCCATACATGGCTTCCCAGTAACCGCATTTCTCATACCAAGGAATGCGCCATTTCATCAAGTCTCTTACATCATTCTGGAACTTGTCCAGCAATTCTTTTCTTTCTACCCAAATTTCTTCTGGTTTCATTTAAATCACCTCAAATGTTTTTTATTCTCCAAAAGGAAGAAAATCAATGAAGTTTTCTATGTAGTGGAAGAATCAATTAATTTCCTGACTGTCCAAAAGGCATTTGAGGTTATGAAACTAAAGAAATTGCGGAAAGTAAAAGATAGATATTGAGTAAGAATTGATGTAGAGATGAAATGGTGCAAAAAGTGATTAATTATTTATTTTCTATATTGTA
This sequence comes from Candidatus Woesearchaeota archaeon, assembly GCA_016192955.1. Classification (GTDB taxonomy): domain Archaea; phylum Nanobdellota; class Nanobdellia; order Woesearchaeales; family GW2011-AR4. The sequence continues at coordinate 578 of JACPTD010000006.1, forward strand.
AATAACTATGATAGTCATTATTTTGCCTATATTGAAGCGAAAGCTTTATATATAAGTTGTAACTATTTTAAGCTATTAATATACATTTTTGTATACCAATATAGATTAAAACGTTAATTTTAAGAAAATAAGAATAAAACGTTGGGTTAGATAGATTTAGCTATCAATCATACCTCAAGAGTGTGTTAAATTGGCAACAGAACTGATAAGCTTAGGAATACTTTTCTTGTGCGCTTTAATAGGAGGCATAGTAGCGTCAAGATTCAAGCAGCCTGCTGTGTTTGGATTGCTGCTTGTAGGCGCATTCATAGGGCCTAACCTGTTAAATCTTGTGCAGGATGCCGGCATGATAAGGATGATGGCTGATTTTGGCGCCATACTCATCTTGTTCATAATAGGCTTGGAATTTGATGTTTCAAAGCTGCTCAAGCTTGGCGCAAGATCCATATTAATAGGGCTTCTAAAGTTTGCAATTGTATTGTTTTTTGGCTACGAGACGACCTTACTGCTCGGCTTCGGCGCAAAAGTTGCATTATTTATTGGGGTTATTTTGTCTTTCAGCAGCACTGTTGTGGTTGTGAAGGTTCTTGAGCAGAAGGAAATGTTTAGCAGGAAGGAAGTTCCGCTGCTTATAGCAGTGCTGATTATAGAGGATATCATTGCTGTATTCACTTTGATATTCTTCTCGGGCATAAAAGACCAAAGCATAAGCTTGATATCAACATTTGAGCATATCATATTTTCAATTGCCATACTGATATTTGCATATCTCCTTATGATGAAGATTTTAAGATATGCAATAAACATAGTGATGAAAAACAACAATGATGAGTCTGTTTTGACATTTCTTTCATTGGGAATAGGAGCATTGTTCAGCTACTTTGCGTTTTATCTTGGACTGACGCCGTCAGCAGGCGCGTTTTTGGCAGGCAGCCTTATAGCGTCACTGCCTAATGCCAGGGAATACGGCAAAGCCATACATCCTTATGCCCTGATTTTTACGTCTATATTTTTCATATCAATGGGCACTTTGGTTGATTTCAGGGCTGTTGAGTCAAACATCGCTTTGATTGCGGCATTGATACTGACAATATTTGTCTCAAGGTTCATTGCAATAGGCTTCCTTACATTCCTGCTTGCAAACTTCAGGAACGAGCAGCCCTTCTTTTCGAGCATTGCAATGGTCTCTGTAGGCGAGTTTTCACTGCTTGTGGCAAAAGAAAGCGAAAAATTCGGATTGGGTGTTGACTTGGTTACAATAACGGCATCAATCATATTCCTGACAGCGGTAATTATGTCCATTGGAATAAATTACAGCGAGAATCTTCACAATGCGCTTAACTCCAGAATGCCGCTAAAAGCCAGGCTAAAGCTCGAAAGGCTGTCTGATTACATGAGAAGATTTTTTGACCAGATGGAAATAGAAAACTTCTTCACAAAAAAATTAAGGTCAGAGTCAAAAATGGCATTCATATTGGCAATAATGGCAACATTCGCATTTTTTGTTTTAAGAAGAGCGTCATTAATAATAAAATCCAACTACCATATTTTTGCCCTGTACGCATTTTACGCCATAAGCGCGGCGTTAATGCTCTACTTGGCAAACTTGGTATACAAAAGGCTCAAGACAATAAGCCATACATTGTCTGTTATCCTGACTAATGTGGACAGCTCAAGAAACCTGAAAAAATGCGCAAGGATACTGAACAATCTGCTTATTGGATTGCTGCTGTTCTTTTCAGCAATGCTGTTCCCTTTTGCGATGTTCGCGCTAAACCTGAATTCATGGGCCAACATAATACCATTTGTGCTGATTGCAGCTGCTTTTTATTACCTGAGAAATATAGTAATGCTGATTGACGGCGCTAGCCATGTCCCAAGCTACACTGCAGGCATCAGCATTGCAAAAATTTAGCCAGCATAAACTATTTAAATAAACCTAGTTTCTCGCTTTTAAATCTGATTAAGATTGAGGTTCACTATGGCTAGCTTTAAATTGTGCATTTCAGACCCTGGCACTGGCAAGACATTCCAGAAAGAGGTCAAGGATAATCTGGCAAGGCCCTTCATAGGCTTAAACATAGGAGAGTCCATAAAAGGCGACAGCATTGAAATGGCTGGCTACGAGTTCCAGATTACAGGAGGCTCTGATTACTGCGGGTTTCCCATGAGAAAAGGCATTCTCGGGCTGAGAAAAAAAATAGCGATCTACGGAGGAGTAGGCTTCAGAGGAGACGCAAGAGGCATAAAAAGAAGGAAGACAGTGTGCGGGCACAAGATACACGAGAAAATCTCACAGGTTAATCTGAAAGTGGTGAAGCAAGGCGCTAAAAAGCTTGCTGAACTTTTTGGAGTTCCTGAAGAGGCAAAGAAAGAGAAAGCCGATGCGAAAAGCGAGGAAAAAGCCGAAGCAAAGGAGCATAAAAAGGAAGAAGCGAAAGAACACAAAGAAACCAAAGAAAATAAAGCTGAAGAAAAACACGAAAAACAAGCAAAGGAAAATAAAGAAGAGGGAAAAAAATAAAATCAGGTTAACATTCAGAAAACAAAATTCAATCCGCCTTCGGCAAATTCTTCAATAAAAACATGGCTAGAAAGAAGAAAGATGAGCAGCAGCAAGAACCGCCGAAAGCGGGCGGGCAGAGCTCACAGCTGCCTGAGCAGCCTGTCCTTAACATAGGCATGGTGGGCCATGTTGATCATGGAAAAACAACCTTGCTTGAGCGCCTGAGCGGCAAGTGGACTGACACTCATTCTGAAGAATTAAAAAGAGGAATCACAATAAGGCTTGGCTACGCTGATGTGACTTTTAGAAAATGCGATAAATGCGAAGGGGCAAAAGCATATACCATAAGGGAAAAATGCCCTGTCTGCAGTTCTGATGCAAAGCCGCTGAGAAAGGTAAGCTTTGTTGACGCGCCAGGCCACGAATCCTTGATGGCTACAATGCTTTCCGGGGCAACCATAATGGACGGGGCTTTGCTGCTTGTTGCAGCGAATGAGCAATGCCCGCAGCCCCAGACAAGAGAGCATTTGATGGCTCTGCAGATTATAGGGGTTAAGCATGTTATTGTCGTGCAGAACAAAATAGACCTGGCAAGCGAAGAGCAGGCAATTAAAAATTACGAACAGGTTAAGGGATTCCTCAAGGGGACTGTTTTTGAAAATGCTCCAGTAATCCCGATTTCCGCGCAGCACAGGGTTGGACTGGATTTTTTGATGCAGGCAATCGACGAGCATATACCCACTCCTGCAAGAGACAAAAATAAAGAGCCGATAATGCTTGTTGCAAGAAGCTTTGACATAAACAAGCCGGGCATTTCTCCTGACAAGCTTGTTGGCGGCGTTTTAGGAGGCAGCTTGAAGCAGGGCATATTAAAGGTTGATGACACAATCGAGATAAGGCCAGGGAGGGCTGTAATCGAGAAGAATCAGCAGGTCTGGAAGCCGATCACAACAAAAATTATAAGCTTGAACTCCGGAGGCTCAGATCTTGTGGAAGTAGGTCCATCCGGCTCAATAGGGGTTTTGACTTCTTTAGATCCTTCAATTGTGAAATCAGACCAGCTCACCGGCTCTGTAGTAGGATTGCCAGGAAAGCTGCCTAAGGTTTGGACAGAGCTGATTTTAGACGTTCATTTGCTTAACCGCGTTGTGGGGACAAAAGAAGAGCTTAATGTCGAGCCTGTTAAGATGAGCGAGCCGCTGATGCTGAACGTGAATTCCGCGGCAACTGCAGGCATTGTAATTGAGCTGAGGAAAAACAAGATAAGGTGCAAACTAAAGCGGCCTGTTTGCGCTGATGCCGGCTCACGAGTCACAATCTCAAGAAGAATAGGCAGGTTCAGGCTGATTGGCTATGGGGAGATTGTGTAGAGACGATAAACCAAAACCTTTAAATCGTTGAATTTTTCTTGAGCGATTATGGATGGCTTCAAAGACGCAATAATAAGTTTCCTCAAAAAAGAGGCAAATCTTGAAAATATCGAGTTAGAAGTGCCTCCAAATCCTGAAATGGGCGACTATGCCTTTCCATGCTTTGCTTTGGCTAAAGAATGGAAAAAAGCCCCAAATGAAATAGCGCAGGAGCTGAAAATTAAATTCAAGACAGATGAGCTGATTGCTGAAGCCAAGGCCATCGGCCCTTATCTGAATTTTTTTGTCAATAAAAATAAAATTGCGGAATCCACAATAAGACAAATACTGAAGCAAAAGGAAAAGTACGGCTCTTCCAACATGGGCAAGGGCAAAAAAATCATTCTGGAGCACACAAGCATAAACCCGAATGCCTCTCCTCATGTCGGCAGGGCAAGAAACGCGCTTATTGGCGATTCGATTGCAAGGATTCTCAGGTTTCAGGGCTACAAGGCTGAAGTGCATTATTTTGTCAATGACGTGGGAAAGCAGATTGCAATGCTTGTCCTTGGGGCAGAAGGAAGAAAAAATGTCAATTTTCAGGATTTATTAAAGATTTATATTGAAATAA
>JACPTD010000020.1 GCA_016192955.1 Candidatus Woesearchaeota archaeon
GCACTTTTTGCCATGATGCAAAAGGCGTTTTCAGGCAGAGAAGCGTGGAAAATGTTATACAAGAGATAAAGCATTTACAAGAAGATTATAATGTCAAAGAGATAGCCTTTTGGGATGATATACTTACACTCAACAAAGCATGGGTGCATAAATTCTGCGAAGCGCTTGAAAAAGAGAAGATATGCCTTGTATGGTCTTGCTATACAAGGCTTGACTTAATTGATGAGCCCTTGCTTAGGGCTATGAAAAAGGCTGGCTGCTGGAACATATTTTTCGGGATAGAGGCTGGATCGCAGGATCTTCTTGACAACATGAAGAAAAAGATGACCGTGGAGCAAATGGCCAACCAGGTTAGGCTTGTAAAAAAAGCAGGCATCGAAATAAGAGGCTCATTTATGGTGGGGCTTCCCGGAGAAACTCCGCAAAAAGCGCTTCAAACAATACAATTTGCCATAGAGCTTGACCCTGATTACGCCCAGTTCACTATAACCACGCCATATCCAGGCACAGAATTGTGGAATACTGCAGAAAAGTGGGGAACACTCAACAAGGATTTCAGGAATTTAAATAATTTTAATGAATGGCAGCCTGTTTTTGTTCCGAACGGGTATAAAGATGCAAAAGAACTGCTGGATATCCACAAAGAAGCATTCAGAAGATTTTACATGAGGCCTAAATTCATTTTAAGAAGAATCGCAAAAATAAGGTCATTTGCAGATATAAGGAGAAACTTAAAAGGGATTAGAGTGGTTTATGCCATGGTTTCAGGAAAATGAGAATACTCTTACTCAGGCCGCCGTACTTGGATTTGGAGTCTCTGCCTCCAACAGCAGTCGGGATACCGCTTGGAATGCTAAGCGTGGCTGCATACATGGAGAAGAAAGGGCACGAAGTCATGGTTTTTGATTCTTTGCTTTATGCAGACAATGTAGGAGAGAAAACTCATTTTGGCGCATCGTTTGAAAGGATTGGAAGAATTATTAATGATTTCAAGCCAAACATCATAGGAATTACAAACCTTTTTTCTACCCAGATGAAAAAGGCTCTGGGAGTTGCCGAGTTCATGAAATCAGTTTACCCTGATGCAAAAATTGTTGTCGGAGGCCCTCACGCGACTGCAAAGCCAGAAGAGTTCTTATCCACTTCAAACATAGACTTGGTTGTTGTGGGTGAAGGCGAGCTTACACTAGATGCGATTGCTGAGCATTATGAAGGCAAAAAGGATATCAGCGAGGTAAATGGGATTGCATACCTAAAAGATGGAAAAATGCAAATCAACAAACCAGAGTACATACAAGACTTGAATTCAATACCTTATCCTGCTTACCATCTTGTTGATATTGAGAGGTACTTTGATTTGGCTATGAAAGGCAGGGGCTCCAGGTTTTATGACATTTTCTACGAGCCAAAAAGAGAGATAACAATGGTAACAAGCAGGGGATGCCCTTATGAGTGCATATTCTGCTCAATACACCCGACAATGGGCTACCAATTCAGGTATCAGTCTCCGGAATATGTTGTCAACCATATAGAATTGCTCATTAAAAAGTATGGCGTTGATTTTATGCATTTTGAAGATGACAATCTAACGCTGAATCAGCCCAGGTTTGAAAAGATTCTTGACATGATTCTTGAAAAAGGCTTAAAATTTGAGTGGGACACTCCAAATGGCGTTCGCGCAGACGCCCTTGGATTTAGCCTGCTGGAGAAAGCAAAGCGCACGGGCGTGAGAGAGCTGAGGATAGCGATAGAATCCGGAAATGAGGAATTCCTGAATAATGTGGTTAAGAAAAGACTGAAGCTGGGAAAGATTGTTGAGACTGCGCAGAACTGCAAAAAATTAAAGATTCCCTTGAGCGCTTTTTATATCATAGGATTCCCGGACGAAACAAAAAAAGACATAGAGCAAACCCTCGATTATGCATATGATATGATGAAAATGTACAATGTAAAGCCAAACATAAACTTCGCAATACCATTGGTAGGCACTGAAATGTATGACATAGCAAAAGAAAAGGGCTATCTGGCAGATGAAGACTATACAAAAGGCAGGATGTTCGGCATGAGCGCCTTAAAAACAGAGCACTTCACTCCAGAAGACCTGAAGAGATTTTCAGTGGATTTCTATAAAAAGGTAAAGCGTCTTTACTTGCAACAGATGATACAAAACCCCGCAAGATTGCTGAGAAATATGATAGTATTTTTAAGATTTCCAAGAAATACTATACGGATGATAAAACTAACATCCAAATACACCAAATTGGTTTCTTAGCCGATAAATCATTTACAATAAACTTTAAATATTGATTTAAAAAACAATAATTGATGGCTCCTAAATTTTCGATCGTTATTCCTGCTTATAACGAAGCAAACAGAATTGTTAATGGCATAAATAAAATTCGCGATTATTTTAAAAATAAAAAAATAAGCTACGAGATTGTTGCTGTCAATGACGGCAGCAGAGACAGCACATTGAAGATTCTTAAGGATTTGGCAAGAAAATACAAAGAGCTAAAGGTTATGGGCGACAATATCAATAGGGGGAAGGGTTATGCTGTAAAAACAGGCATTTTGAACTCAAAAGGGAACTATGTTCTTTTTACAGATGCTGACCTTTCTACACCTATAGGGGAATTGTACAATATGTTTAAATACATTAAAACAGGTTACGATGTTGTCATTGGCTCAAGAAACATAGACAAAAGCAAAGTAAAGCTCAAGCAACCTTTCTACAGGAGATTTTTGGGAAATTTGCTGAGAGTTTATTACAACATAATAATTTTCCCCAGAAACCCTCCATCCGATAGCCAGTGCGGATTCAAGCTGTTCACAAAAAAAGCAAGTGTCATTTTCAAATACCAGAAAATCTACAGGGAAATGTTTGACATTGAGATATTGTATCTTGCCAGAAAATTCAAGTTCAAGGTTAAAGAAGTGCCAGTTGTATGGGTGAATGATCCAGATTCCAAGATAAATTTAATTAAATGCGTAACCTATGGGTCATTTGATTTATTAAGGATAAGGTTGTATGATTTACTTGGCAAGTATAAAAGATAGTTTATTTAGTTATATTATAGACATAAATTGTGTATCCCGCTTTTTTTATTGGTTTATAGCTGTTAAGCCATTTAAAGCATGACTCATTTTTAAGGTTAAAATTGTGCAGATTGGAAACGCTTATGGCTATGATTCCATATTTTTTACGGCAGTCCTCTTTGTAGCTTTCAGGAGGGTCATATAGAGTATAGCCGGGCCCCCAAGCTATATACGATTCCATTGGCAGCAGCTCGTATGATATATTGTAATATTTTGGATCGAATGTCCCATGGTAGCTAAGCTTGACTTTTCCAATATTGTTGCTTTTAATGTATTCAGCCAGCCTCTTTAGATCCTGCCCCTGGTCAAGATTTGAAGAAAGCAAATACTTGTGGCCATTATCCATTCCGACAAACTCGTTGAAGTAAGCCATGTAATCCGGCATAACGAACAAAGCAGAGATAATATACCATGCCAAAAGTAAAAAAATAAGTATTTTTGAGATTAAATTATGAATGCTATTTTTGAATTTAATGTTGATAACTTTTGAAGCAAAAACAAGCATAAAAGGCATTATTGGCAACACATGCCTAAGCCCCAGATTGAAATTTACATTGACAAATATGCCAAAAAAAACTATGATTGGCAAAAGCAGGAATAGGTTGTTTATAAGCTCCCTCTTGAATTGCCTTATTGAAAAAAGCATGGAAGCGATGAAAAAAATAAGCAAAGGAATCGGCGTTTTTATCAGCAATACTTCAAAGAAATACTGCCATTTTCCTCCAGCATATATTTCTCCATTAAGATAGGACTTCCTTATTTTTTCTGATTGGATAAGATTTTGCCCTACAAAGCCAGCCACATAAACAGGCATTGGGGCTTTTAGATCATAAGCCAAGAACTCGGCAGATTTTTTTGCAATGCTTCCTTCTTCAAACTTTTCATTGAGTAATTTTTCAATGTCATTGATGTTTCTTTCAGGCACGGAATTTGCAATGCTATTAACATCGAAAAAATAGGTTGCGTGCAACACAGCAAAACCAAGCAATAGAATTATGATAAAATAAACTGAGAATATTTTAAGTTGATTTTTTTTGCTTTTACTTTTAAAAATTTTTACTGATAAAATAAAAATAATGATTGGGATTAGCATTACTGCTGTGAATTTTGAAGCCAACGCCAAACCTAAGGATGTCCCTGTAGCAACCAATCTTGTTGCCGTATGACCCTTCAATACAAGTTTCCATAGAAAATACATCGTAGAAAATATAAAAAGCGCAACTATCAAGTCTGTTAATATTATTGTGTTATACGCAAGAATTGTAGGCGAGAAAGAATACAGAGCTAATGCCAAAACTCCGGCTTTGGCGCCATAAATCTCTTTTGCGAAAAAGAAAACAAGCAAACCTAAAAATAAAGAAGCGACTACAAAGGGTATTCTTGAGTAAAAACCAAGCAATTCAGCATTATTGCCATCTCTAAACATTAAGTCGTCAGCACACCTGTAAATTCCCTTGTCCTCGCATTCCTTGTAGGAATAAGGCATTTTTACATCGAAAAACAGCATAGGGAATCCCCCCATCAGAAAGCTCAGGGTTGGGTGAAAAATGTGCAGGCTTGTGTCCTTGTATTGCCAGAAGTAATAGCCAATTGTCATCGTTGCAGGCTCATCAAAGGTCAGAGAAGTTGTTTTTAATGTAACTATTGACTGCAGCAGAAAGGCAAGAAGAAGCGCCACCACAACAAATGCAACTTTTTTGTCAATTTTCATTTGTCAAAAGCCCTATTGCTATCTGACCCGTATTCGACAAAACAGAAAGGTATATAAATATTTTACCCTTCGACTGGAATATGAACATAATAGTCACCATACCCTCTTATAATGAAGAGGGCACCATAGGGGTTTTGATCAGCAAAATCCACAAGGTAATGAAGACTAATCAGTATAAATATGAAATTCTTGTGGTGGACGACGGCAGCAAAGACAAAACAAGAAATGTTGCGAAAAAGGCAGGCGCTATTGTCTATCCCCATCCAAAAAATTACGGCTTGGGAGACTCCTTTAATACTGAAATAAAAAAGTGCCTGGAGCTAAAAGCTGATGTGATAGTGCACATAGACGCTGACCTGCAGTATAAACCGGAAGAAATCCCAAAATTAGTCAATGAAATCAAAAACGGCTATGATCTTGTGCTTGGCAGCAGGTTTAAAGGCAAGATAGAGCAGATGCCCTTGATCAAAAGGCTTGGAAACATTGCCTTTTCAAAGGTTGTGTCGCAGATAACGGGCTTGAAAATATCAGACGCGCAAACCGGCTTCAGGGCTTTTACAAAGGATGTGGCTGAAAGAATTGAAATAACATCAAGGCACACCTACACTCAGGAGCAGCTCATAAGGGCTGTAAGGGAAAAATTCAGGATTAAAGAAATTCCAATTTATTTCGCAAAAAGAAAAGATGAAAGCAGGCTCATAAGCAGCCCTTTTGGATATGCGACAAGGGCGTTAATCAACCTTGTAAGGGTTTACAGGGATTTCGAGCCTTTAAAGTTTTTTGGCGCAGTCGGCTCAGCTGTCCTGTTTGTGGGGTTTATCCTGGGGCTTTACCTTGTTTATTTCCAATTCTTTGGAGAAGGCATATTCAGGCATTTTGGATTGATGATGCTCGACATATTGGTCCTGAGCATAGGCCTGCAGATCATAATATTCGGGTTTTTGGCTGACATGAACAGGAAATAAGATTAATTCTTAACAACTTGCTGCCCATTATCAAGCCATTCTATTAACATAGTTATTTTCTTTATTATCAGAATTCAAATAGGTTTCTATTGGAAATATCACCAAAATTTTAGATTTTATTTTTGAGTTATTGACGGAAAGAAGAAATGTTCACTTGAAGAACTTTACGTACCATGAAACTGGTGGTTTATCTAACTTTCGGAATCTCTGTTTTAGTCAAAAATTATTTAAACCAAGCAAATGAGCTTAATAATATGAAACTGCTAGTTCTTACAAGCAGGTACACTGCAAACCGCGACATTATAGGAGAGGATTTTGGCAGGCAGACAAGGCTCTTCTCTGCGCTGAAAAAATTTAAGCACGATATAGGCTTTTTTGCTGCTGATTACAGAAAATTTGAAAAGAAGAATGTTAAATTGCACGGAATTAATATAAGTATAAGACCTTTCAGCATTTTTCATTTTTTCAGCTTTATTAAAAATTTAGATTCAGCCTTAAAAAGCAAAGAATACGATTTTTTGATTGCGTCAAGCGACCCGCTGTGGGGCGTTATTGGCTATGTTTTTGCAAAAAAGCATGATGTAAAGTTCATTTATGACCTGCACGACAATTATGAGACTTATGCAACTTACAATATCCCATTTTTCAGGCATATGGACAATTTTGTTTTGAAAAATGCGGATTTGGTTACAACAGTGAGCTTTGCGCTTAAAAACAAGATAAAGCCGATAAGAGCCAAAAATGTTTTTGTCGTGCAAAACGGCGCTGACACAAAGCTCTTTAAGCCAATGGATAGATTGCATTGCAGGAATGCTCTAAAGCTGCCAAAAAATGCGAAAATAATAGCATATGCAGGGAGCATCCAAAGGCTTCAGGGCATAAACTTGCTTGTTGACGTCTTTAATGAGTTAAAAGAAGAAATTAAAAACTTGAAATTGGCAATAGCAGGCAGGTTTGTGAAAGGCGAAGAAAAATATATTAACTTGGATTATGAAGGAGTAATCTACTTAAAATCGCTAGCCCAAGACAAGATTGTCAGGCTTATAAACGCCGCTGATGTTGTTGTCGTGCCAAACCCGGCAAATGCCTTTACAAAGTACTGCTTTCCCTACAAGGTTGTTGAATACATGGCTTGCAATGCGCCTGTTGTTGCAACTGATGTGGGGGATGTTGGCTTGTTTTTGAGGAGATTCAAAGGCAGCCTCTGCAAAGAAAACGACAGAAGCGATATGAAAGAAAAGATTAGACTGCAATTGCAAAATAAGAGGGCTAAGTATGGTTATAGGGCAGCTGCAATGAGCAATTCATGGGAAAATATCGCCTTAAGGTTAGATAAGGTTTTGAAAGAAAACATATAAATCAATGTCATGAAGCTGGAATTTTTCACAATAAAAAGCCGCATTGAGAAGTGTGTCAGAGATGTATTTAGTGACAGCAATGACAAGATACTGGACATAGGCTCCGGCAAAATGCCATACTATCATGGTTTCATGAAAGGGAAAATAGTGTCCTTTGACATCAAGAAATCCGATAAAACTCACGTGATAGGCGATGCGGATGCGCTGCCTTTCAAGCAAAATTCTTTCGACAAAATAATTATGGTCAACTCCCTGTACTATTTCAAAAACCCGTTCAAGGTCATTGAAAGATTAGGCAGGATACTGAAGAAAAACGGCAAATTAGTCATTATTACTCCATTTTTATACCCTGTACATGACGCGCCCACTGATAAATTCAGGTTTACTGAGTATGGATTGAGGACCATGCTTGAGGGATATTTTAAAGTTGAGAAAATAGAGGTGTTAGGTGGGTTTTTTATGCTGCCTGCTGTGATAATCCACTCGTTGCTCAAAGGCTTGCCATTAATGGCGCCAAAGTATTTGAAAAGTTTAACCAAAATTTTGGCTTATTTTATTTTTTATGCTCCCTATTTGCTGGCCCAGTTGATAAGCGTTTTGAATGCGCTGGACAAAAGCAAAAGATGGGCTACTTATTATATTGCAGTTGCTGCAAGAAAGTAAGACTTACTTGCGTGCTTTGTCTAATGTTGAAAACCTGACATCCCTGAATTTTTTAGCATGGGACAAAAATTCATCCATGACGCCAATCACTTTTGTTTTTGAGCCATCCTGATGCGTGCCTTCAATGCTGTGGGATATGACAACAAAAATAAAGGGCTTTGAGCGCTCTGCGTTTTTGTAGTAGCAATCAAAACATGCTGCCAGCAAAGCAGAATTTGCAGGGTCTGCCCTTAGCTTTAAACCAAAAAAATTGAATGTTGCTATTGGAATCTCGACAATTTTTGAGTTTTGATGCTTTGTGTCTTGATAATCAACCCTGCTCAATCTCCAAGGGTAATGCTCAATGACTTTGCTCCAGTCATAAGCCATGCTGTCATTTTGGTGCCCTTTTATTTCAGGGGTTGCAGAGCTGTCAATCCTAAAGCCGTTCTTTTGCAATGCTTTTACAGCATCTTCATTTAATGCCCAGTTTCCCCATCTGAAGCTTGTTGCACTGATTTTCAAATGCTTTTTAATCAGGTTTTTTCCAGCAGCGATTATATAATTAATTTCTTTCTCATTATAAAATTTGGCGCTTGTTGCGTTGAACCTTTTTCCCAATAAAGACTGCAATGCCAAATCGCTGTCAGGATGCATGTGCAAGCCAATTTCATGCCCTTCCTTGATCAATAACCTTAATTGCTTTATTATCTTGCTGTAATCCTCGCCATCTGCGCTAAAGCAGTTAGTAGAAAGAAAGAATGTCGCTTTCACATTATATTTGCTCAGCAGGCTTCTCCAGTTTTCAATGCCTTTGTAAAAGCCAATATAAGCTGATGGATTGGATTTCTGCCAGACCCTATGATCATTTTTATCGACAAAGCCAGACTCTGTATCGATTGTAACGGAAACAATAAATGGCGCTTTATTTTCCACTTTGCTTTTTTTCAATCCTCTGGCATGTACAAAACCAGAAAGCAGTTTTAGCATTAATTTTCCCAAGCTTGTGTTAAAAAACCTGTACGCTTTAATTTTGAGTTGATATGGCAAGCTCATTTTAGCAGATATTCGTAAATTTTTAGAAATTTTTTTGAAATAATCTCCCAGCTATAGTTTTGCGCATGCCTTAATCCGTTTTCTCTTAATTTTTTCCTCAATTTGGAGTCCTTTAGCACTTTTATTATCTTACTCGCAAGTTCTTCTGAATTCTTTTCCTGAAAAATTAAGCCATTCACTCCGTCTTTTATCACATCTTTAATGCCGCCGCTTGACGAGCCTATGACGCAAGCGCCGCATGACATTGCCTCCACCAGCACCAAGCCCAAGCCTTCCACGCCTATTTTTGATGTGACAGAAGGCAGGACAAAGACATCCGCCAGATTATAGTAATCAGCAAGATCAGAGTATGGCTTTGCCCCTAAGAATTCAACTGAGCCATTGAGCTCCAGCTCATTGGCCAATTTTTCCAGATATTTCCTGTAATCTCCTTCCCCTATAACAAGCAATTTGGCGTTTTTTATTTCAAGGACTGCGCTTTGAATTGCCTTGATTAAATATTGGACTCCTTTCTGCTCATTAAGCCTGCCGACAAAAAGTATGATTTTGTTGTTCTTGTATTTTTTGAATTTATTTTTGACATTTTTGGGCTTGAATATTTTTGCGTCAATGCCCATTGGTATCACTCTAACATTGCTTTTTACCTCGGGAAACCTGGAGATTAGCTCCTGCTCCGCTGTTTTGCTGTTGACTGTGATGACATCAGCATTTCTTGCCGCATTTTTCTGGATTTTTTTAAAAAAAATACTCTTTAACGGAAATAGATCGCTGCCGTGAATCGTAACAATCAAAGGCAATCTGTAGATTTTCTTTAATAATACCCCTATAACCCCCTGGGGAATCAGCCAGTGGGCATGTATCAATTCTATTTTTTCCTTTTCAACTATGTCTTTGGCGCTCTTTATCTGGGAAGCCAAAAAGCCCGGAATTTGCATTTTTGCAAGAAAGCTTTCCTTGACATTGGGTATAACTCCCGCTCCATAAGCTATTTTCTGGTATTTTTCTGGAAAGAAATACCTGAATCTCTGAATGCTTAAGTTTCCAATTTTTTCTTTTTTTGCAGCATTAAAATGATGCGGCGCCAATACTATTACCTTATATTTTTCAGCAAGCAAGTTCGACAATTGAAACACAAAAGAGGGCGTGCTGTCATTCTTCCATCTGGGAAATGTTGAAGCCAGCACAAGCACGTTTTTCATGCCCAAAGCTTGGCTTGGAATGTATATAAAGGTTGTTGTTTTTTGTTTTGATTGTTTAATTTGATTATTAGTTTACACTTTAATAATTAGCCAAGATTTCTGCACTTTTGGTGATTTAAATGGAAAAAATGAATGAAAAAAAAGAAAGTGGGTAGTACAGCAATACAGAAGCGGCAGAAGTGCTACTTCTA
>JACPTD010000021.1 GCA_016192955.1 Candidatus Woesearchaeota archaeon
ACCAATAAATGCGACGCGCGTTGGCGTCGCCTAGATTTTTATAGGATTTTTGATTATTTTTTAATTTTTATGAATAGAAGTAATTATTGGATGAAGCTGGTTTGAAAGAGTAATATTTAAATAGTAATACGTATTACCTATTAAGTATTACTATGCCAAGCTTAACTCAGAAAGGACAGGTAACTATACCTAAAAAAGTAAGGATTGCTTTAGGTCTAAAACCAGGGGACGAGGTGGATTTTGATATGAACGACAGCAAAGTGGTGGTGATAAAGAAGCCAAAGAAGCTTCCTTTTGAGAAATGGAGAGGCTGCCTTGGAAAATATAAAACAAATGAACTTATGGGCAAAATCAGATGATAACAGCAATTGACACAAACATACTCCTTGATATTCTTGGCAACGACCCGTTGTTTAGCGAAAAAAGCATAAGCTCTGTGGAGAAGCAGAACAATCAGGGAAATTTGATAATCTCCCCAATAGTTTATTCAGAGCTGCTTGTGTTTTTCCTAAAAAAGCACGAACCGAAAACAGCTATCAAAAGGCTGGAAGAATTCTTAAGCGACATTGACATACAAATCTCTGATTTTGGCATTGAAGACTTTAATCTGGCAGCTCAAGCCTGGCAAATTTTTGATTCAAAGCAAATAATCTGCCCTAAATGCGGCGCAACAAACTATTTTAACTGCAGAAAATGCAATTCGCCAATATTTTGGAGAAACCATATCATTACGGATTTTTTAGTGGGGGCGCATGCCCAGAATCATGCAGACGTTTTGCTAACGAGAGATACTGGATATTATAAGAGACATTTTAAAATAAAAATAATCCAGTAAATTTACCATTCAATATTATTTACAGCCCTCTGCACAACCTCGCTCAATGCCGGGTGTATATGGACTGCATTGCCTATTGCATCAACTGCCAATCCCGATTTCATCACTACAATAACCTCATGTATTAAAGTAGATGCGCCTGTCCCGAGAATATGGCAACCGAGAATTTTCCTTGTTTTCCTGTCGGCAAAAATCTTAACAAAGCCATCATTGTCCTGCAAA
This sequence comes from Candidatus Woesearchaeota archaeon, assembly GCA_016192955.1. Taxonomy (GTDB): domain Archaea; phylum Nanobdellota; class Nanobdellia; order Woesearchaeales; family GW2011-AR4. Next base: position 1,058 of record JACPTD010000021.1, read on the forward strand.
GCCAAGCCCATCCCTGATTTTATAAATTCATACCTTCCAACTGCATAACTGATTTTTTTCTCTCTTAAGTCCTGCTCCCTTAAGCCGACTCCTGCAACCTGCGGAGAAGAAAAAATAGCATGAGGCATTGCAGCGTAGTCGACTTTGGTTTTTTCATTCAACAATGCGTTTCTATAAACATATTCCGCTTCCAAATTAGCGCTGTGCTTGAACAAAAACTTTCCTGCAATGTCGCCTAAAGCCCATGTGTTTTTTGCTGTTGTCTCAAGATACTCATTGGTTTTGATAAATCCCTTTTCATCGGTTTCAACGTTCCCTTTCCCAGCATCGAGAATGTCTGTATTCGGGACTCTGCCGGTTGCAACGAGCAATTGGTCCGAGACCAGTTTCTTATTTTTATTTTTGCTTTCAGCGATTACAACAAACTTTCCGCGCTTCTTCATAACTTTCTTTGCATTAAATTCTGTCAGAACATTGTATTTTTTCCTGAAAATCCCGGTGAATTTTTGCGAAATTTCCCCGTCTTCATTCGGGACAAGGTATTTTGCCCTTTGGATTATATTTATTTTTGTTCCCAATGCGCCATAAAAGTGCGCCAGCTCAGCGGCAATGTATCCTCCTCCTAAGATTGTCATTATTTTCGGCTGTTTTTTCAGCCTTAAGGCTTCATCGCTTGTTAGGTAATCAACATCCTTTAGCCCTTCAATGTTTGGGATGGAAGGTCTTGTGCCGGCTGCGATAATGACTTTGTCACCTTTAATCGTCTCTTTTCCAGCTTTTAATGTTCTTTCGCTGATAAATTTAGCCTCTGTTTTAAACAAGGTTGTATTTTTGTCTTCAATAATAGATTCTTCAATTTCCATTGCTTCCCTGTCAACAACGCCGGATGCCCTTGAGGTTATTTTTGAAAAATCTATAGAATTGATTTTAGAATTGATGCCGAATGATTTGGATTTTTTTATTGTTTCAGCAACATCGGCGCTGTGGATTATGATTTTTGAGGGAATGCAACCCCTGTTTAAGCACGTTCCTCCCATCGGGCCTTTTTCAACAACAGCGACCTTCATGCCCATTTCTGCGGCTGCAGAGGAAATGTTCAGGCCGGAGCCAGCTCCTATCACAATCAAGTCGAATTTTTGCATTTTATATAGCTTTGTAAGAAGGTGTATTTTAATCTTATCTTTAATCCCTAACAACACCAGTTTCAATCGCCGCTTTTCTGACAGCCTCTGCCACTTTAGGAACAACGTTTCTGTCAAGCGTGTAAGGCAGGATATTGTCTTTTGTTGGGATTATGCAGTTTGCCAAGGCATGGGCTGCGGCAATTTTCATCTCATAATTGATGGTTGTTGCTTTTGAATCTAATGCTCCCCTAAAAACCCCGGGAAAAGCCAGCGAATTGTTGATTTGGTTGGGAAAATCGCTCCTGCCCGTGCCTACAACAGCAGCAACTTTTATTGCCTCATCAAACATGATTTCAGGGGTTGGATTAGCCATTGCAAATACAACTGCATCTTTATTCATCTTTCTTAAGTCATCAGCAGTAAGCAGGTTGGCTGTTGACACTCCGACAAAGGCATCAGCCCCTTCCAAGGCATTTTTTAAAGTGCCTTTCCTTTTTGACCTGTTTGTAAATTTTGCCAATTGCGCCTTGAACTCGTTTAAGTCAGCTCTTCCGTCATAAATTATGCCCTTGCTGTCGCACAGAACTATCTCCCTTACGGAAGTGCATATGTTTTTGTCTATGCCAAGGCAAAGCAGCAATTTTGTGACCGCTGTTCCTGCAGCCCCTGCGCCGCTTATTACAACTTTCAAGTCTTCAATTCTTTTATTGACAACCTTTGCGGCATTGAGCAAAGCAGCCAAAATGACAATAGCTGTTCCGTGCTGGTCGTCATGCATCAAAGGAATGCCTATGCTGAGCAATTCTTCCTCAATCCTGAAGCATCTTGGCGCAGCAATATCCTCAAGGTTAATGCCTCCAAAAGCAGGGGCAATGTTTTTCACTATGCTTATTATCTCTCTGTCATTTTGGGTTTTGATGCAGATTGGAAAAGCGTCTATATCTGCCAGTTCCTTGAAAAGCACGCATTTCCCTTCCATCACAGGCAATGAAGCCTCTGCCCCAATGTTTCCAAGCCCAAGAACAGCCGAGCCGTCTGTAACAACAGCAACAGAATTCGACTTGAAGGTGTAGTCATAAACTGATTTGGGGTTTGCGGCTATTTCCTTGCACACTTCAGCAACACCTGGCGTATATACAAGGCTTAGGTCTTCTTTTGAATTGACAGAAATCTTGGATTTAGTGGCTAACTTGCCCTTATTTTCCCTATGCAGCTTCAACGCCTCTTCTTTTAGGCTCATTTCAAGAAGCAAAAAGCGGGTGTTTTTAAAGGTTTTGTGGGTTAAAAGATTGCATAGAGAAAAGAAATGTCAATATGCCTGCCAGCTAATCAATAGCTTGCACGTTAGGCACTTGTCCAGGGGCCATATAAAGTGTAAAGTGTTTCACTAGCTTGTTATTATTTTCATCGGATTCACGGATTTCTGAGCTTGAGTCTACAATCGCGCTTACTTCATAAGTCACGCCAAAATCTCTGAGATAAACTGGATATAGCCATGCTCCGCCGATTTCTTCCCCCGGCATAAGCACCTTTCCGCCCTCAATCCATGCTCCTCCCCATTTTGGCGAGAATTTTCGATTAGTGCGCTGTGCATCTCCATCATATCCCGGGGCAGTCACAAGAATGTTGAAGGGGTGCGACACTGGAGATGTTCCAGCATTCTTGATAATCACTGCCACCAGATATTTATAACCGTACACCCCGCCTAAAGATTCTGCTGTCCTATGCGCCTCTATTCTGCTTATGATAAGATCCGGTCCATGGGTGGAACTTCCTCCAGCAGCGGCTCCGAAAAATAAGAACGATAATAACACCATTCACCCAATGATGAACAGGATGTTGCGTGTTATGTTTTGGAACTATGGCTTTGCCGCGTTTCACCTTATCGCCTCTTTTATGTTGCCATTACTTTGAAAGTATTTAAACATTTGTTTTTTGAGCTGTCAAAATATGAAAGTGGCGCAAAAAGTTCGTGAAACGTACAATATTTCACGAGGTTTTTTCCCTCCAAAATTTTCCCTCGTGTGAGGCAACCCACACACAGAGTTGGCAAATTTTGAGAGATGGAAAAAACTTAGGAAAAATCGGGAAAATGCTTGGCATTTTAGCGTAAGCGACCGATTTTTCCGTGAAATATGTCAGCCTGTCCCACAATTCATAAAATATAAATACTAGTTCTCGTCAATAAATATTAATTTTACCGTCTAAAAAAGAGGTGATTTTATGGCATACATCGCATCAAGCAAAAATCAAAACTGGCTTCTGCCCTTGTCAATAAAGGATATGATTCCTAAAGACCATATCTGCTTTTTAGTGGAAGATTTTACAGACTCATTAGACTACTCCGGCTTCAACATTTTTTACGAGGGTGCAGGCCATCCTGCATATCCTCCAAGAATTATCATGAAAATACTGATTATGGGCATGCTCTCGAAAGTGAGAAGCTCAAGAAAGCTTGCATCAGGCTGCAGAGAAAACTTCGTTTTCATGTATTTAGCGGAGACAGGACAAGTGTTAAAA
>JACPTD010000013.1 GCA_016192955.1 Candidatus Woesearchaeota archaeon
GTGAAAACTATTTAATCCAAGAATTTTTACCAGCCTTAGAATTACTGTTCTATCCACAGGCACAACCCTAAAGCTGGATTTAGCAATCCTTTCTAAATCTATATTCATTATCTTTTCATAAGTTATCCAGCCAATTTTTTTTAATAAAGCTGATAAAATCTTTGCCCTGGATTTTTAGCCTAAATATTCTTCCATCATGGCGCACCCAAGAAAGTATTCCCTCGCGCAAAAGCATGTAGCTTATTATGTTTGTGTTTTTTGCGCTCTTTTGTGTAAAAACAACCCTGTTATCCCTAAGCGACGATTCTAACGAGATAAATGTTTTAAGGAATTCCTTATTCATCCCAGTAGGCATGCCCAAAAACCATGCGGGAATTTCCTTATCTTTGCCATTGCTAATTCCAAATCTTATGCTTAAGTACTCAACCAATGGCTTTGAATAGATTCTGGCGTATCTGCAGCCCCTGTTTACAGCGACAGAAGGCTTAAATCCGTATTTTTTGGATACCTCAACAAATCTGTCAAGCGCTTCCGGATAATTTTTTTGCACTGCCTCAACATGCTTCTCTCCGACTGAGCCGTCGGACAACAAAAATGCAATCCAGAAAGCAAAGTCTTCATCAAAAGGTATTTCTTTTGGGATTGGTTTTGCCATCCTCTTTATCGCTTCTTCATGTGATGTCACTTTTTGCTGCTCAAATGAAGGCAGTTTAGCAGGATTTACTAAGTAGTCATATTTTGTCAATTCTTCAGCCTTCTTCCAAGTGATGGCTCCATGTTCATTTACCAAAAATGGGTGGTTTTTTGTAACTACAATCCTCTTGCCTGTTTTTGTCGTAATTACAATCATTTCGTCACTATAAGGCAAAGTATAAAGCAAACATTTCTGCTTCCCTAATTTTCCTGAAGGATTAAGGGCAAAAGTCCATGCGTTAATGTCATAGAGCTTTATCCCTTTACTATCTTCAGAAATAAATCTGTCTTGGGCAATTTCAAGCAATTCTTCGCCTGTTTTTAATTGGCCGTTTACGAATACAGCTTGGTTTAAGCTCAGACTGCCTTCCTGCTCAATAGGGTTTTGCGTTGCAAGCACAAAAAACGGCAAGTCAAGCTTGAACGTGTTTGTGCCTACTGTAACCTGCTTTTCCTGCATTGCCTCAAGCAGAGCCGATTGTGTTTTTGGGGTAGCCCTGTTAATTTCATCTGCAAGCACGACATTTGCAAAGATAGGGCCTGGCTGGAACTTAAACTGCCTTTTGCCTGATGTTTCCTCTATGATGTATGTTCCCGTGATGTCTGACGGCATAAGGTCAGGCGTGTTTTGTATCCTGCTGAACTTAAGGTCCATAAGCTGGGCAAGAGTCCTTACGGTCAATGTCTTTGCCAGCCCGGGATAGCCTTCGAGCAGCGCATTGCCGTCGCACAGAATCGCTGTGAGAATCTGCTCTACGACACTCTCCTGCCCCACAATAATCTTGCCCGCTTCTTTCTGAAGCTCGTCAAAAATCTGCTTGTAATTTTTCATTCAATACCACCTCAAATATTTTTAATTGGATATTTTAATTTTTACTTTTTCTATTTTTACCCCTCTGCAAGTTTTTTGAAATAATTCTTCACCAGCTCCTGCTGCTCCTGCGGTATGTTCTCTTCGTAAGCCAATGTCTCCTTTACAGCCAAATCTTTTGGGAACGTTGTGTCAAACTTATGCTGCTCGACATTTCCAGTCTCTTTGACATTCACCTTAAAATCAACAGGCTTTATCCTTATGTTCAGTTCCTTGTCGCCCAGCTTTGCAACATCCTCTTTGCCATAGATGTCATCGCTGGTTTCAAGCTTTGTGGCGACAAAATTTCCAACGCCCTTTGGCTTGTCAAAAATGTCAGGGACTTTCTGCTTTGCAAATTCCAGAAGCTTCAGATTTAATGTCGTGGCGAATATTATCATGAACGAAAGCAGCATCACCGCGAATATCTTGTACGACAAAGTCCTTGGATTGATGAACATTGACAAGCCGACATTCTTCATTTCAGTTGTCACTTCATATTCAAGCTCCTCGACAATCGGGTTGCTCATGCCTACATTATCTGCAGCTGTCCTCAGCTTTTCCCTTAAGGGTGCATATTTGCCCTCTACAATCAGCGGCTTGTAGGACTTAAAGCTCATGTAAGAGTAAAAGCCGAGATAAAGCAATGCAGGCATTAATGCGTACAAAGGCGGAAAATCGAGAATCGACAATACCAAGTAAAAAACCAAAAACACCAATGTGGTATTGACAATATTCTCAAATAATATCAATTCATTCAAAGTCCTGTTGATCTCCCTGACAACGCTTGAAAATGGTTTCATGTCAACCAACCTTTTTGTTTTGAACAAAAAGCTTGACCAAAAATGCACCATCGCACCTTCGGTGCTGAATTGCTTCGCAATTCTTTGCAATTATTTTGTTTTAGCATGTTCCCTCCTCGGCATCGGGCTTGCTTTTGGCGCACTCGTATTTGTCTTTGTACGGCTTAAATCTTGCCACGTCAGACAGCGCATTGGCCAAGTCAGCTGTCTTTTTTACTAGGTCTGTTATGGTATTCGCCAGCTGGCTTTTTGTGCTGCCCAATTCTGCAGCAGTGGCTGCCAGATTTGCTTTTGTGGTTGCCAACTCCAGCTCAAGCTTCTTCTTGTCGCCTTCAAGCTGGTCCCTCTCGCCCCTTACATCGGTGAACTTTTTGCTCAAGTCTTCCTCCTTTTGCTGTTTTAACTGCAGCTGGACGCTAGTTTCATTTAGCTGCCCTCTTTTTGACTCAAGCTCCTTGCTCACGCCCTCAAGCTCCTTGAGCTTTGTTTCAAAGCTTTTTGACACGTTCTTGAAAGTGGTCTGGTAATAAACCGTAAAGCCGCTGAACATAAGCAAAGCCGCGACTATCAAAAGAAGCAGCCCAAGATTCACATCCCTTTTCATTATCGCCATTTTTATTTAACTCTTTTCTATTTTTCCTTTAGATTCTCCCTGTATCTTCTAACTGCAATCTCTGTTAAAAATAACACCAAAGCAGCTATTGCGAACGGCCATCTGTAATCAGTTGAGTCGATTTTTAATCTTTTCGATTTTGCCCTTATGAATTCCATGATTTCCTTTGTGTCCGAAGGCTCAAAAACCCTGCCTGATGTCTTTTCAACCAAATTCAGGAACTCAGGACTGATGCCGAGGTTTGCGTATTCGTCATTGTAGTTTACAGCAAATGTTGCGCCTAAGATTTCCTTGTAGCCAGCGTCCTTTGGAGTGTAAAGAGATGAATACAGGTTTGTGTCTATCTTTGCAAAAGCAAGCTCTTGGGCTTGAGGCATATCCCTTGCCGTCACATCCACGCTTGTTGATTTGCCCATTACAGTGTCCCTGATTGTCACATCATAAGATTTTTTCCTTCCCAAATCGCCAATAGCCCAGTTTATGCTTTTTGTCAGCAGCTTGGAATTTTTCTTGTTGAGCAAATCCCCGGCCCACTTCAGGCCGTCGTCTGTTGTCAGTGTCACAACCCTTCCCAAGCCAAAGCGCCATACCACAAGTATCGGAATGTTCTTGTGGGTTGTCACAAGCATTCTGGCTGCAGGCTTTGGCACAGCATAATTATATCCGGATACAGTTGCGTGAATGTCATCCAATGCAAGGGTTATGAAGTGAGTTGTGTCTATCGGCACAAGCGTGTTGTAGAATTCCTCTCCTTTTGATTCGTCTTTGTCTGCAAATTGCACCTTTAATTTGTTTGAAGCGTCTGTTTTGTAATAAATTCCCTCCCCAAGAGCAGCCATATTTGCAAGGAACAGGTTATTGTCTGTGGACAGGCTGTCTGTGTCCGTGCCTACCCCTACAACAAACACCTTGACGCCAAGATTGTTCACCCTTCTTACAGTTTCCAAGGTATCTTCTCTTAATTTGTTGTAAGTTGTCTTGCCGTCGCTGATGAATATTATATTCTTGCTTCCTCCGACATTGCCAAGCATCTTAAAGCTCCCCTCAATGCCGAGGTTAAAAAAGGACTGGCCGTCAAACCTAAGCCTTGATATCTTTTCTTTCAGCTCTTTTTTGTTTTCCTTGAGGGGTTTTATCTCAGAAATTTGGTACGGCACAGTGTTGAATGCAACAGCCCCAACATTGTTTTTCTCACTCAAGCTGTCCACAACACTCAATGCAAGCGCCTTTTCAACAGCAACATAATCCTCTGTGCCATGGGAAATGTCAATTGCAATCACAATGTTGATGTCGCTTTTATTTTGCTCTTCGCTTGCGCCGATTTTTACAGGCAATAGGGTTTCCAGCAGCGTCCCCTTGTAGCTGCCCCTTTCAAATGAGTTTTCCCCGCCTATGAACAGCAGCCCGTTTCCGTCAGAAACATGATCGCTCAGAATGTCCATGTAAGGGTTTATTTTTGACGCCCTTATGTCATTAAATATGACTGCCATGTAATCGGACAAGTCAGCAGGCAATGAATTCTTTACGTCAAGCTCATATATCTTATTCAGCTCCTGGGCAAGCGGAGAGTTCTTTTCCGTGACATAAAGCACTCTAGGCCTTGGCACTATTTTGATGCTTTTATAATAAACATTGTTGTTCTGAAAGTGATCGTCCTTCCCGACATCAAGAAGCTTGGCTGTCAGCTTATGGTACTCGCCTTCCGGGAATTTCCTTGAGAAAGCAAAAGTCTTTGAAACGCTTGCCTGCTCTTCCAATATAAGGTTTGTGTCATCATAAGTCACTTGTAGGGTATATGGTATATTAGGGGGTATATTCTTCCCGACAACTGAAACCTTAACAACAAAATCGCCTTCGGTGTCCTTTATCAGCTCTGGAGGCCCTTCAATCACAACCCCAACATCATTTTTCAAGGGCTCCATCTTCAGCGTGCTGACTGATGAGTTTATGTTCGACGCAAACAGCATTATGTCGCCAAGCAGCTTGCCCTCGTTGTTGACGCCGTCTGTAATCACCATCACATTGTCATTTCCCTCTATATTGTTCAGCACGCCATTGCCGATTGTTGATTGCTCCCCGTTTGCAATGGTTCTTATATTGACAGGAATAGAACCTTCGAGCTTTTTGTAGAGATCATAAGCAATTTCCGGATTGTACAGCGCCATGGAGCTTGAATTGTCAACAAGTATTGTCAGTCTTGGGTCGCCTGGCACGGTTTTGCTTTCAAGCACAAAAGGGGATGCGATTGCCAGCATCAGAAATAAAACAGCAAGGCTCCTCAGAATAAGCACAATCATCCTGTCTGTTTTTTTGGACTTCAGATAGGCCTCAAGCTCCAGCCTGTTGGCAAACTTCACAAAAGTTTTTCTCGTGAACCAGAAAAGCAGCAAAAGAACAGGAACTATCGCTACAAGCACGTAGGAATATCTAACGCAATACTTTGAAATGCAGTAAATATTTGTGTAATCCGGTATTATAAATGCCATTTTGTTGTTTTATTATTTGTTATTTTATATATCTCCTCTCCTCTTAATGTAAAAAAATTCAATCATCATGAACAAAAACACAGATATAAGCATTGCCAGCTCAAGATTAAAGTCGTGCTCCTTGCTTTCGCGCTCTAGCAGGCTTTCCCTTTCTTTCCGCTTTTCAGTTTTTGACGGCAGGCTTAAGTCAGACTCTTTCTCGTCAATGAGGTTGACTGCGAATTTCTTGTTGTCGAACTCGTAAATGCCCACTTCATCCATTAAAAGCTTCGAAGTTGTCAGGGTTGAAGACGGTGTTTTCACTTTCTGCTCGTTTATTGTCACTATTTTCCCTGTTTTATGGTTGAATTCCTTTATATCCTCTGTTCCGACCATAAAATTTATGAGTGAATTCCAGAATATAGGATAGGAAGGCAAGGTCTTGAAGTCGCTTGTCTCGTCCAAAATTCCGTAATAAGCCAGCTTGCCTTTTTTCTTCTCGCCATACACAATCAACGGCGTCTTGTCGTCGGCAGAGGCAAATGTTATCGCCCCATTTTTTGAATCTGCTCCAAAGTATGAGCCTGTTGTCGTGAAGCATCTCTCTTTCTCAAACTGCTTTGTTATCTGGTTTATCGTTTCAACGCACACTTTTGTCGGCTTGTTCATCTTGCTTTTCAAATCAGCCATGAGCAGCCCTCTTGTATTTATGTCCTTGAGGTCTTCCTGGGCTGCTATGATTAGATTGCCGCCCCTGTCCACATAGTCCTCTATGTCCTCGAATGTTCCAGGCACAATGCCCTCTCTTTTATTGACATTGTTTATCTTATAGACTATTATGACATCATGCTTGTACGGCTCTATCTTCTGCTTTTTTGTGTTTATCGTCAAAATAGGCGGATTCACAACATCCAGCTCAATGTCCTTGGCAGCCTCAAGCGCAGACTCGAGATTGCTTGACTTTTCATTTGTTATTAGCAGCACGGAGTTTTTTATTTTCGGCGGAGTTGCTATGTAAGCAGCATCATCAGCTTCCAAGTCATCTTTTGGCTCGAGCTCTACCCTTGAAATGCCGGCAGGAGTTTCAAAAATAAAGTTTTCAATTGAGTTTGGGGCTATCTTGACATTTGTCTGGGTTATCACTTTGCTGTCCCTGACAATTTTTATGGTTCTTTGCGCCGGCTCCTGATTGAAGTTCTTCACATAAACTTTTGTGTTGTATTTTGCAGTCTCAAGCCTGATAATGCCGACGTTTTTAGCTTTGTTGGAAACGTCAATAAAA
>JACPTD010000002.1 GCA_016192955.1 Candidatus Woesearchaeota archaeon
GGAGCCGTTTGAATACGATATCTTTGATGGTAAGTTGAGAGTTTCAAAAAATCAGTCTAGATTAAGCAATTTTGTTTGATGCGCTTTGAGCGCATGGTGGGCATACATCTACCCCACTATCGTGGGAAGGTTTAAGCCCACGCATTTTTCTAAACAAAAAAATCAATGATTATAAAGAAAATGGTTTTGAAGTAGTTGTTTTTATCCCTAAACATGCCAGAAAGTTTTATAAAGAAATTGAAGGTTCAGTCATCTCAACCCTACCAGAACTAAAGGATTTTTTAATTGCCTCCGTAGCTCAGGCATGAAAAAACATGGAGCAATAGGTAGAGCGTGTGACTGTTAATCTCAGATGAGGACGATTCACAAGGTCACCAGTTCGAGTCTGGTCGGAGGCGCTTATTTTTCTCAGCGTAACTATTATATATAGTGTGGAATTCTTTTTGCTAATGCAACAAATCAATTACAGGCCGTTGAAGCATATTCTTGTCTGCACTAATGAAAGGGAAGCTGGAAAAGACTGCTGCTCTCATGTGAAAGGCTATGCAATATTTAGGGAATTGAAAGATTGGACAAAGGCAAACGGGCTGTCATCATCAGTCTGGGTTACAAGAGCAGGCTGCCTGGGATTCTGCAACAATGTCGGCGCTACAATTGTCATTTACCCCGACCAGCTATGGTTCAAGGAAGTGAAAAAAGAAGAAGTTCAGAAGATAAAGGATTTTATTCTTGAATCAATCAAATAATTTTATAAACCAGCCAATTTTACAAATTAATTACGGGCCTGTAGCTCAGTCTGGCAGCTGCAATTCATTTGATTGCTTGCTGGGCAATTCGAGCGTTCGACTGATAATCTAAGCAACATAGATCGATTCGAAAGGTCCGCAGTTCAAATCTGCGCAGGCCCATTTCTTTTCAATACAAATTTAATTAGCCCGAACCATTTCCCATTTTGGCAAAAACCAAAAAAATCTTTTAACTACCACAAAGTTTAAATACAAGTTATTATTTTAAAATAACAACACTTCATTTCATTAAAAAATAAGGAGGGTGCATGATGGCTTTTAAAATGAGAGGCTTGGCGATTTTACTTATAATTTCTGTGTTCTTGTTGAGCAGCTGCGAAGTTTATCAGACGCTTTATGGGACTTCTCCCCAAGCGCCTGTCAAAACAGAATCAACCAAAGTCATAAGGGTTGAAGGAGAGCAGGCGAAAGATCCTGCAATATTGGCAAAGGAAGTTTATGCTGCAGCATCTCCAACACAGCACGACCTGTTCAAAACAAGTCAAAACCCGCTTGGGCCGTTTGACAAAGGCAAGCCATTGGGCTTTACGCTTGAAAAATGGCTGGCTGCAAGCGGAATTGGCATCTACAGCGTTGACGGCGAAAATGCTGAGATGGAGTTTTCATTCAAAAATCTTGTTCCAGATAGTGTTTACACAGTTTGGTGCTCGCGCATAAAGCTTCCTCCGGAGCCTGAAGTACAGGACAAGCCTTGCGGCGCGGAAGACGGCTCACAAAACAGCTTCAAGTCAGATGGGAAAGGAAGCGGCTCGTTCTCATTAAAATTAAAGCCGCTTGAGCCAAGCACAAAGGAAACAGCGTCTGTCATTGCATTGGCATACCACAGCGATGGCCAAACGTACGGGACATCCCCTGGTGATTTTGGAACAAGCAGCCATGTCCATATATTTTTCATGATGCCTGAGCCAACCAGCAACGCAACCAAATTTGAAGTCCCGATAAAATTTGTCAGCCACATAGACGCAAATCTTCCTGAGCAGGATGTCTTTATTGAAGTAGAGGAAAAGGCAGAAGAAAAGCCTGAGGAAGAAGTGATGGAAAAAGAAGAGGAAATGGCTGAAAAGGAGGAGGAAAAGCCGGCTGTGATTGGAGAAGTGATTAAGGCTGAGGAAAAGGCGGAAATGGAAGAAAAGCCAAAGGAAAAGCCAGTTGTCATAGTTGTGCAGGAAACAGAGCTTGTGAGCTTGTCTCCCAAGGCAGAAGACCCTGACAAAGACTCGAGCCTTGCTTTCACATTTACATCTCCATTAAACGAAAACGGGGTGTGGCAAACCACATACGGCGATTCAGGAGAATACACCGTTACTGTCACAGCATCTGACGGCGAATCAACAACCTCAAGGGATGTTTTGGTGATAGTGAACAAAAAAGAGGAAGTGCCGGCAATTGACAGCGCAAAGCCGATTGAAAGCGGCTTGGCAGTTGACGAGACAGAGTCTGTGGATTTCAGCGTTTCAGCAAGCGACTTAAACAATGATCCTTTGGCATACTCATGGAAGCTTGACGGCGTTGATGTAAGCAGCGAAGATAAATACACATACAGGTCAACTTATGAAGATGCAGGCACCCACACCATTAAGGCTGATGTATCAGACGGGCTCTCAAGCGCAAGCAGGATATGGTCTGTTGAAGTCAAGAATGTAAACAGGAAGCCAGCCTTAGAGAGAATAGCTGATATAAAAGCAAAGGAAACTGACAAGATTGTAATAACTGCATTGGCAACAGATGATGACAGGGACAGCATAACCTACTCTGTCAGCGACAACAGGTTTGCGCAGGAAGACAATGTGTTCACGTGGCAGACTGGCTATGACAGCGCTGGTACTTATGAGGTTAGCATAGGGGCAAGCGACGGCCAAGACAAGACAGAGCAAACATTCACAGTTGTTGTTGAGAACGTGAACAGGCCGCCTGTAATAACAGACATAGTGCAGAAAAAATAATTTTATATTTTTTGCATATTTTCTTTTATAGAGGGGGATAAATGAATAAAAGAGCTGCAATATTCTTAACTATATTTTTGATGCTCCCTTATATTGCAAGTTCCATAACTTTTGAAATACAGGAAACAGAAAAGATAAGCCTTAAGCCGAATGCGACAGACCCTGATGCTGACACACTGGTAATAACCTATGCAAAGCCGTTGAATGAGAGCGGCGAATGGCAAACCAATTACGGGGATGCAGGCAGTTATAAGTCAACAATCGCCGTTTCTGACGGCATAAATGCTGATTCAAAGGAAGTGCTGATAATTGTCAAAAAAAGGGAAGAAAGCCCGAAAATAGACTCTTCCGCTCCGGTTGAATATGATTTGGGCATTAATGAAGGGCAGTCTATCAACTTTAGTGTTTTGGCAAGCGATTTGAATAAAGATATATTGAGCTATGAATGGCTTGTTGACGGCCAAAGAGCTGCCTATGGCCCGGACTTTTCTTATCAAACGACTTATTATAGCGCGGGAACACACAGAATTTCCGCTGTTGTTTCAGATGGGACTTCAACAGCAGGCAAGGAATGGCAGGTTAATGTGGCAAATGTTGATGTTGAAAGTATTCTTAATGAGGTAGAAGATGTTAGTGTAAATGAGAATGAGGCAGTCAAGCTAAAAATTCCTGATTTTGAGAAATATGGGCTTGCTTACTCTATCTCAGAGCCGATTGGCAGCAAAAATGAGTGGAAAACCGGCTATCAGGACAGCGGCGCTTATCAAATTGAAATTCGCGCGGAAGGAAAGGGGTTTAGCGCATACAAAATAGTCAGGGTTGTTGTCAATGATGTTGACAGGGCTCCTGTTTTTGAGAGTCTTGACAACATAGTTGCAAGCGAGAATGAAGAGATAAAGATAGCATTGAATGCAGACGATCCTGACGGGGACTTAGTAGCCTATTCTGCAGACAAGATTCCGGAAGGAGCAAGGCTTGAGGGCAATGTATTCACTTGGAAAACCAACTATGACACAGTAAAAAAAGAGGGCTTTGTTGACAGGGTTGTGGACAAGTTCAGGGTTTTAAGCAAGAGCTTTTACATTCAGTTTACAGCCTCTTCAAAAGGCAAAAAAGTGGTGCAGAACATCATTATAACTGTCAAGGATGTCAACAGGGCTCCTGTGCTTGAGTATATGGAGCCTATAAGCATTAATGAAGGAGCCTTATTAAAAATAGCACCAAAAGCGTTTGACTTGGATGGAGATAAAATAAAGCTCAGCTACTCTGGATTCATGGACAAGGAATCATACCAGTCAAAATTCGGGGACGCAGGCACTTATTATGCAAAGGTAACTGCAAGCGATGGATTGTTGGAAGAGTCAAAGTTTGTTCAGATAAGCATACAGCATGTCAACAGAGCGCCTTTATTCGGCAAGATTGAGGATACAAGAGCAAAAGAAGGCGACAATATCGCTGTTTTGCTTAATGCCCATGACCCTGATAATGATGAAATCAATTATTCAATAGACAATCCCCCTAAAAATTATTCATTAAAGGGAAATGTGTTTCTCTGGATTCCAGGCTATGACGCGGCAAATAAAAAGGAAACTAAGAAATTTGACTTTGTTTTTGCAGCAAGCGATGGAAAAGAAGTAACAAGGCAGGTTGCAAAAATAGAGGTGAGCGATAAAAACAGGGCGCCGAGAATACTTAATGCAACCAAAAGCGTTTCTGCAAAAGTCAATAAGCCTGTGCTTATGCTTGTCAAGGCGGTTGACGACGATGGCGATGAGCTGGCTTATGAGTGGGACTTTGGCTTTTTGGAGAAATACAAGGCAACAGCAGCGCACCAAAGGACATTCACAAGCAGCTCCTTTGCCTCCATTACCCCCCTTACCCCATCACTGCCATCTCCTCCAAAAACAGGCAAACCCATTAAAGATGGGGGGCTTTTCCCTGAATTGATGATAAGTCACATCCACCGCCACCAGCAGCATCAACATAAGCCTTAGTTGCTGCATCAGCATCTGCTGTTGGTGTTGCTAAGTCACTTATCTTCTGGTTCTCCATGTAAAGAGTCCCTCTAATTGAGGCATTTCCTATGACAGTCAGCACTTCGCTTGGAGTTGTCGTGTTGATGCCGACATTGCCTGAAAAAACGAAAAGTTTATATATTGCAAATGTATACAAATGCAATATGATTGTGTCAAATACATCGACGCTAATATTATTGGCAAAAGTTGATTCATTGAGCATACTCTTGGACAGCATCAAAAAAATATCAATACCCAAAATTGTTTACAAAGAAATTGCTAATAAAAAAGATTCATTTGAATTTTTAACAATCAAAAAAGAAATTGAGAAAAATAGGATAATTTTGATTGATGCTGGCAAAAAGAGTTATTCATCAATATTAGCGCAATTTAAGCTTGATGAGGGCGAGGCAGCTGCATACGCATTATTCAAAAAGATTAAAGGAAAAGCAATTTTGACTGATGACAAGGAGTTGATAAAACTCTGCAAAATAGAAGATGTGCCTTTTATCAGTGCAATGGCGGTAGTTGTTAAATTATTTAAAAAAAAAAGATTAACAAAAACAGATGCACTAGAAAAATTAGAGAAATTGTATGGTTATGGAAGATATTCAAAAGAGATTTATGATTTTTTTAAATCAGAAGCAGCAAGGTGATATAAAAATGGAAACTATATCAATACGACTAAAAAAAGTCAAGGAGTTGAATTATTTCGGAAAATTGCTAAAAGAGAATAGGTCTGAGCTAGTGAGAGATCTTCTGGAAGAAGGAAAAAAAATGAAAGCGATAGGCCTCTACAAAAATAGGAAGATAAGTCTTGGCTTGGCTGCAAGGTTTGCAGGTATAAGCATTAGCGATTTTTTGGACTTGTTGGAAGAGCACAATGTAAAGCTTAATTTAACTCTTGAAGATGCTAAGCTGGCTATGAAGCATGCTGAAGAGGCATTTTAGCTTTTCTTGTACACCTTATGCAAAGGAAAGAACTCAAAATAGCAGTTTCTTTCTTCTTACTGGTGAAAACAAAATGGCATTCGGAAAATTCGACAAGAGCCTGGACAAAGAAATATTCTCCGAAACTATAAGCTTTGAGACTACAAGAATAACTGTTGGCGTTTTCTCCTACAATGACGGAGAAAAGAAACTCCAGATTTCAAGGGAAAACATGAGCCAAGATGGGCAATGGAGCTTTGCAAAGCTCGGAAGAATGTTCAAGGATGAAGCTGAGAAAGTTATTCCAGTGATGGAAAAAGCACTGGAAAAGATGTAGGTCGTTTCAATAGAATGCTGGAGATTTTGCCTATAAATAAAGAACAATGGGTTTTAATACAGGAAGAAATATCTAAATTTCCTAGATTGAAATCTTATTATTTACCATCATTTGAGAAATTGTTTAAAGCTGGAAAACTTACAAGAGATAATCCTTTAATTAATTATGTTATACAACGTGATAAAAAATTAGACTATCTTTTTCTTGAGCATATAGAAAAGCTTATTGAGTTTCATGAGGGAAAAAATACTAAAGGATTAAAAAGTATTTTAAGTAAAGAGTCAATTAATAATGACCAATTTTTTCATACTCTTTCTCAATTAGAACTGGGGTTTGATTTTATAAAAAAGGGTTTTGGAGTTGTATTAGAGGACGATCTAATTTTAGAAAGGAGTGACCATAAAATATACTTAGAAATAAAGACTTTTCAAGAATTTGAAATGCTTGGTGAAGTAATAGATTCCATCAGAGGGATAAAGTCAGAATTTTGGTTGGAAATAGAAGCAGATATAACAAATAGTTTCCAGATTAAAAAGCTCAAAGAAGAAGTAACAAAAATAATTGGAAATCAGGAAAGTGAAAATAAAATTTTAGAAGTAAGAATGGCAGACGGTTCGCCAATTTTTGCCAAAGTGAAGTTTAATAAAAAAGACGAGAAAAGTACGTATGAAAACACAGGAATAATCTGTAGAACTATGAATGTAAAAACAGTAGATGATGGGTATACTCAAAAGAAAATAAAAGACAAAATAGATGAAGGTCATGCACAATTAATGTCTAAGTACAAAAATTTTCCTAAATTAATTGTTTTTGATATTGCAAACTCAAGCCAAACGTTAGAACATTCTATGGATGAAGAAGACTTTAGAGAATTACTTTATGGTGCTAGGACAATGGTAAGTAAACAGGGCGTACCTCCTCAAATATATGCAATAATTATTAAAAAAGAAATAGAAAAACATAAGATTATAGAATCTGATGAAGTTTGCAATATACAACAATTTCCATATATATGTAAAGAATTTTTATTATCAAATAAAGAAGACACTCCATCAAAGGAACTTTCATATTTAAGCAAGAGGGGAATTTATTTTGATACAAATTATCCTATGTTGAATGGAGTAATCATAAGGCAACGGAAACAGATAAATTTATTTCCAAACCCATTCATTGTAAAAGAATTGAGTATTGATGAAAATAATTTAAAAATCTTGTTTGATTTAAAAGATGATTTAAGTTTTTGATTTATTAATTATTATTTCCGTCATTTGCTTTGTATACATCAATTCAACAACCTTTTTAAAATGTGGTTTATTCTTAAACTATATGCGCCGGTAGCTCAGCTTGGATACTCTAAAAAGCCAAACAGAGCGAAAGGTTCCTAACCTTTAGGCCGAGGGAGTGATTGAGTGAAAGCCTCTTTCACCTCGAATTCGAATCCCTTCCGGCGCGCTTCTTGTCACAAAACTCATTCCATCTCTGTGTATGTCTTGGATTGCTAAAGCCTATTAGATTAAACCAATTACTTACATTTGTAAATCCATTAATATACATCCTTGTAACAACATATGACTTGTCTCTTTTGAGATAATGGGATTTATCCAAATATACCACATGTTTAATATTCAACTCTGTTAATATAGAAGAAACGTCTTTAATTAGTTGTGCTGATTTTGATACACCTTGAACTACAGGATAAAGATTCCCTGTATTCTTTTTTGTTGTAAAAGTAAAATCTGAATCAGCTAATCCTCTTAAAAAAGAGGATTTAATTTTGAGGGATCCATTGAATATTTGTTTAGGAATTCTAACTTTATCCTTTATTTGAGGTATGCCTAGGTACTCTGAGAAAAAATAGTACAATGCTTTTGAATTCTTGTATAAAAATACTGAATTTTCATTTTTTGGTTTTAGTACATAGAACTTTGTATTGAATAACTCATTAGCTAGATTATTTATGTAAACTGAATAATAATCATAATCTTTTAGATTTCCACTGATTCTAATTTCATAATTTGAAAAGGTCCTCCCGCCTGGAGAGTTCTTATAGATCCCAACATGCCCATCTCCAACTATTATTCCAATAAATTCTGCTAGTTTTGACGTTAATATATTCGGGATTTGAACATTCTTTCTTATATCATTATTGCTAAACTTTATTTTTGATAAATCGAGTTTCATTATAATCACCACTTTTTAATAGTTGAGATCTGCGTAAATGATTTTGGTTTAAATATCTCATCTGAAAATGTCCAGTGCCCAGTGCTTATGCAATATATATTTTAGAAACCATAAATCATAATTTGGCTACTGAAACACTACTGGATGATTTAATAGAACGAGATTAAAAATAAAAAAGCAATAAATTTAAATGAATGTTTCTATCTCCATTTTAGTATTATTAGTTTTCAACTTATAATCTGCCTCGTACTTATGAGGAACCCATGGAGTAGTGCTATTCTAACATGGCATGAAAATTGATATCCGAAGCGAGAGAGCAGAAAGCAACCTCTTTTAAAAACTTAATTCTGGGAATATATTTATAAAGAATTTAAGCAATATACTATCAAAAACATTTATATATAACCATTATAGCGCAATTTTCCCCAAATGGAAGCTGAAATCCTAGCAGAAATCAAAGACTCTGAAAAAAAGGCTGAAGAGGCCATAGAAAGGGCAAAAAAGGAAAAAGATGCCATCGCCCAGGAAGCAGCAAGGAATTCTTCAAGATTACTGGCTGACAAGGAAGCTGAAATAAAAAAATTGCATGAAAAAAAGATTGCCGACTTCCAGGACAAGGCAAAGCTGATAAAAGAGGAAAAACTGGGAGAAGGCAGGGCAGCAGTAAAGCAGCTAAAAGCAAAAGCGGACAAAAATTTCGCAAAGGCAGTCGAGTTTGTCTTAAAAAAATTCGAAGAGGCAATCTAAATGCTAAGGCCGCACCAAATGAGCAGCGTGATAATAACCTGCCCAAATGGCATTATGGAAGAAGTCATAAAAGAGCTCCATAATCTGAAAATACTCCACATTGTTGACTATTCGAAAAATGAGCTTGCTGACATAGGCAAGCCTTTGGAAAATGCTTCTAGGCTCTCTGAACTCTTGGTTAGGGCAAGGGCGCTGATGGCTGCGCTAAACATCAAAAAAGGAGATGCAAAATTTGAGCTCAAGAGGGGCTTATTGGAGATAGACTCAACAATGAGAAGACTAAGCGATGGTGTCGGGCTTAAAATTGACGAGCTTAAAAACATAGACGAGCAGTTGTCAAAAAAGCAAGCTGCAAGGCAGGAGCTTGAAATATTGAAAGATGTAAAACTGCCATTGGAAAATTTTGCATCCTACAGGGCGCTGTCTTATTTTGCGGGATATGTCAAGGACAATTCATTTCTAAGGCAGGAGATGCTAAAAGTGACTGATAAGCTCATGCTTTTTGAAAGCGTTGTCAAAAAGAGGCATTTCATAGTCCTGTTTGTTGATTCAAAAAAAGGGGAAAAAACAATCGAGGCGCTCAACGGGGCTGGGTTTTCTCCCGTAAATTTCACCAGCATTTCAGGCCTTAAGGGCAGCGCAGCAGCCAACCTTAACGGAATTACTGACGAGATTGAGGGGTTGCAGCATAGAAAAAAAGCTATCAAGAAAGAGCTGGAAAAATTGGCAAAAGAGCATGAGGGATTCCTGATTGCAGCCGACCAGTTTTTGTCAGAGCAGCTTGACAAGGCGGAAGCGCCATTGAAATTTGCAGCAACGCAAAGCAGCTTTCTCATTAAGGGGTGGATTCCAACGGAAGAATTAAGCAAATCGATAGAAAAGGTGAACAAAGCAGCAAAAAACAGGATATTCGTTCATTTTGAGCCTGCTAAAAAAGATGACAAAGTGCCTGTAAAGCTCAAAAACCCGAAATTTGCAAAGCCTTTCGAATTTTTTATAGACCTGTACAGCATGCCGGCTTACGGGGAAATTGATCCTACTTTTTTTGTATTCCTGACATTTCCGATATTTTTCGGGATAATGCTGGGAGATGTTGGCTATGGGGCTTTAAGCCTTCTTTTATTCTTAATGCTGAAAAGGAAAATGCCAAAGGCAAAGAATTTTTTCAACATACTTATATTGGCGTCATTTGTCACAATTCTGTTTGGCTTTTTTTTCGGCGAATTTTTTGGAAAGGAATTTATACATCCGATCATAAGCAGGGAGCACGAGATGTTTACACTGATGTATATGGCAATTGGCATAGGCATTGCGCATGTCAATATTGGGTTAATCGTCGGATTTGTGAATGAGTTGAAAATGCATGGGATAATGCATGCAATTTACGCAAAGGCAAGCTGGGTTATTTTAGAGGCAGGAATCGCATTGCTTGCGTTAAACTATTTCAAAATCATTTCGCTCTCGCCATTGGTCGGCGCAATTTTTTTGGCAATCTCGATGCTGATGTTAATCAAGGGCGAAGGATTTATAGCCCCTATTGAAGTATTGGGGTTGTTAAGCAATATGCTCTCTTATGTGAGATTGATGGCGATAGGGTTGTCCTCTGTGATACTTGCAGTCATCATAAATGACTCAGCTAAGGAATTTTTCCGTCAAGGCGGATTTTTTGTATTGATAGGAATCTTAATTTTACTGATTGGGCATGCAATCAACATTATGCTCGGCTTGCTGGGAAGCTTTTTGCACTCATTGAGGCTGCATTATGTTGAGTTTTTTTCAAAATTTTTCCATGGCGGCGCTGAAAAGTACCAGCCTTTTGGGGCGAGGGAGGAATAATGAATGAAAATAAAACATTAAGCAACGGAGGTAAAAAATGGTAGCGGAAATATCAACAGGGTTGATAGCCCTTGGGTCTGGGCTTGCGATTGGGCTTAGCGCAATTGCAGCAGCTATTGCTGAAAAAGAAATTGGGGCAGCAGCTGTTGGCGCGATGGCCGAAAAGGAAGAGCTTTTTGGCAAAGGCTTAATCCTTACAGTAATCCCAGAGACGTTGGTTATATTTGGTTTGGTCGTCGCTATACTAATACTGAATCTGGCAAAATAAACGCTCAAAATGGGACTGGAAGCTGTAAAGGAAGAGATATTGAATAGCGCAAAGGAGCAGGCAAACTCCTTGATTGCAGAAGGAAGAAAAGAAGCCAGCAGAATAGCCAGGGAGACTGAAAAGAAAATTGAGGAAATGCAGAGCAGAAGCGAGGCAGAAATTAAAAAAGCCTTGGACATGATTAAGCGGCAGGAATCGGCATCAGCGGAGCTTGACAGCAGAAAAATGCTGCTTGAGGCAAGGAAGCAGGCAATTGAAAACGTGTTTGCAGAGGCGAGGAAAAGTCTTGAGAGGCTGGATGACAAAAAAAAAGAGTTCATCATGAAAAGCCTGCTTGAGAAGGCAAAAAAAGAGATCGAGGTTGCGAAAATTTATTGCAGCAAAAAGGACGCAAGATTTGTAAGGGGTATGGATGTGGCTGCAGCAGGCATGATTGGAGGCATAATTGCGGAGAACAGCGAAGGCACTATAAGGATAGACTACAGCTTCGATACAATGCTGCAAAGCATAAAGGAGGGCGAATTGCAGAGCATAAACAAGACTTTGTTTGCTTAAGAATGCTAGTCTCAAAACAAAAAAATCTGGAGCTTGGAAAATACCCGTACACTTATGTAAGGACTGTTGTGATGAGGTCATTGCTCTTTAAGAGAGAAGACTACCAAAAAATGCTTAAGATGGGCTTCAGCGAAATTGCAAAGCTTTTGCAGGACTCCCATTACAAAAAGGAGATAAATGAATTTGCGAGAGAGTATTCTGATGCTGATTTGCTTGAGCTGTCATTGAACAGGAATCTGGCAGAGTCGTTCAAAAAATTGATAAGAATCTCGCCTTACGAGCTTTCCCTTCTCGTCAGGGAGTACATAAAAAGAAAAGACATAGAGGATATAAAAACAATCATAAGGGGCAAATTCACAAGCGCCAACGAGAAGCAAATTTTGAGCTCCATAACTGCCGCTGGGACCTTAAGCTATGATTTTTTCATTTCACTTCTAAAAAAAGAGTCCATTGAGGAGATATTGAAAAGCAGCAAAATGGCGGATTTTGGCATATTTGCAGATGGCTTGAGGAATCTAAGGCAGGGCAACACTCTTGTTGGAATTGAAAACACATTTGATAAATTTTATTACAACCAAATTATCCGATTTTCGAAGGCTTTGCCAAGGCAGGGGGCTTTATTCAGGAATTTTCTGCTGAAAGAGATTGAAATATTGAACATATTGACGCTTTTAAGGCTGAAAAGGGCGAAGTTTGGAAAGGAATCGGTAAAGGACTTTATAATATTGCCAGGAGACAATTTAAAGGACGCGAAAATAATGAAATTTGCAGAGCTTGACGATTTAGAAGAGCTTTCAAGGGCTTTGGAAAAGACAGAGTACAAAAATATTTTGAGAAAAGGCTTTGAAGAATTCAAAAAAAGCGGCTCGCTGATAATGCTTGAGGCGGAGCTTTACAAATACCTGCTTAAGCAGTCCATGCTGCTGCTGCACCAGCACCCATTGTCAGTTGATGTGATACTTGGATACATGTTTGCAAAGGACATAGAGGTAAGAAATTTGAAGATAATCGTGAAAGGAAAGCAGCTTGGCTTAAGGGAAGATTTTATTGAAAGCCAGTTGGTGTTTTAAGATGAATAATGAAAAATATAATTTAATTTTTATCGTTTTTATAGCATTATTTTTAATTTTTCTTATTAGTGGCTGTACAATAACCGAAGAAAATGTGGATGAAATTGCCGCAAAAATGCAAGAGGCTTATGATAAGATAAATACCCTCAAGGTTCATAAGGAAGAAATATTCAAGGTTAAGTATAACCCTGAAGAGATGAGCCAAGAAAACTTGAACAATGACATTAGGCGTGGAGCGGTTCTTTCTGGAGGCTACATAATCACTAAATTTGTAACAGACACATTCATTGAAAAACCAGGCAAGGAAAAAACAGAATTTTCAAGAAATGAAGGTTATATTGCAGACCAAATTTCAAAATTAATTATTGAAAATGAGCTATACGAGGAATTTGCGGATAAAACTTATAGATTTACTTGTGCAGAACAGATAAGAAAAGAACCTAATTTTGTAAAATATTTAAAAGATATCCTGAATAAATATAACAACATGGAACTTGCAGGAAAAGAAACTATTTCTGGAAAGGAAGCATACAAGCTTAAATTAGAAACAGACCACTTTATTTGGATTGATAAAGGAACTTATTTGCCATTAAGAGAATCTAACGGCTTAAATGAAGTAGTATATTCCAATTACAAAATAAATGAGGCTATACAAGATAGTATTTTTTCTACACCTTCAAATAAAAAGCTTATTGAACAAGGTTGTCCATCAGAGAAAAAAGTGCCTAAAGCTTCTGAATCTGCTGAAGAGCAATTGCCAGCAAAACCTGCATTAGAAGAAGCTCCTGCAGCAATTCCACGAAAAACAATGGTTGAAGGTGATACCTGTGATGCCCAATCTACTAAGGACGTAATTGCATGCACAGATTATTGCATTTCAATTGGAAAAAATGTTATGTCTTGTGATGAAGGAGCATGCAAATGCCCATGAATAAAAATAAAATATAAAAAACCAACATCAAATAAAATATTAAAATGGTTAAAAATGGTTAAATTAGCAGTGATTGGAGGAAGCGAATTTGTTGTCGGATTTCAGTTAGCCGGCATAAAGGATATTTTTGAGATTACTGGCAATTACTTTAATGAGCTTAAAAATATGAAAAGCAAAAAGGAAATAGGCATTGTCGTTGTTGATGAAAAAATAATGGAAAATCTTGAGATGCACCAGAGGCTGGAGATAGA
The DNA here is from genome assembly GCA_016192955.1 of Candidatus Woesearchaeota archaeon. Classification (GTDB taxonomy): domain Archaea; phylum Nanobdellota; class Nanobdellia; order Woesearchaeales; family GW2011-AR4. The sequence goes on from JACPTD010000002.1 coordinate 13,871, forward strand.
GGCGTCCGTAGACCCGGTATTTATACCTCTGTCTGCAAAAGCCGAGCAGGACAGCCTGAAAAAGCTAATTAAAAAATCAATAGGCGTTGATTTGTGGAAATGAGCAATAAAGGAGTCTTATACAGGATTGCAGGGCCTGTTGTTGTAGCCAAAGGCATAAAGCCAAGGATGTATGATGTCTGCAGGGTTGGAAATGAAAGCTTAATGGGCGAGGTAATTCAGATAGAAGGCGATAAGGCAGTCATTCAGGTTTATGAGGACACTTCCGGCATCAAGCCAGGCGAGCCGGTTGTCAACACAGGAGAGCCGTTAAAAGTCGAGCTTGGTCCCGGAATGCTCGGCTCTATCTATGACGGCATACAAAGGCCTTTGCCTGTCCTAATCAAGCAGATGGGCGACTTTATCAAAAGAGGTGTTGACGCGCCTGGACTTGAGCAGTCAAAGAAATGGGATTTCAAGGCAGTTGTCAAAAATAACGATATTGTGTCTGGCGGCAGCATAATAGGCGAGGTTGAAGAAAACCCCGGGATAATCCATAAGGTGATGGTTCCGCCAAACCAGAAAGGAAAAATTGCTGAAATAAAATCCGGAAAATTCACGGTAAATGATGTTATTGGAAAATTGGACAACGGGTTTGAGCTAAGATTAAAGCATAATTGGCCTGTAAGGGTTGAAAGGCCTGTAAGCTCAAAGCTGAAGCCAGAGGCGCCTTTGATTACAGGGCAAAGAATTTTTGACGCTTTGTTCCCGTTGGCAAAAGGAGGAGTAGCTGCCATACCTGGGCCGTTTGGCGCCGGTAAGACGGTTTCTCAGCAACAATTAGCAAAATGGTCAGATGCAGACATTATTGTTTATGTCGGATGCGGAGAAAGAGGGAATGAAATGACAGAAGTGCTGACAGAATTTCCGGAATTAACAGACCCAAGAAGCGGGAAACCATTGATGAACAGGACTGTTCTTATTGCCAATACATCCAACATGCCTGTTGCGGCAAGGGAAGCAAGCATTTACACAGGCATTACAATTGCGGAATATTATCGTGACATGGGCTATTCTGTCGCTTTGATGGCAGACTCGACATCAAGGTGGGCAGAGGCAATGAGGGAGATTTCTTCAAGATTGGAAGAGATGCCTGGCGAAGAGGGCTATCCTGCTTATTTGTCCACAAGACTGGCTCAATTTTATGAAAGGGCCGGCAGAGTGATTCCTCTCGGGACAAAGAAAGAGGGAAGTGTAAGCGTTATTGGCGCTGTAAGCCCGCCAGGAGGAGACTTTTCGGAACCTGTAACACAAAGCACACTTAGAGTTACAAAATGCTTCTGGGCCCTAGATGCAAAGCTTGCCCAAAGAAGGCATTTTCCTTCAATAAACTGGCTTACATCCTATTCATTGTACCTTAATACACTAGAGCCATGGTATGCGAAGAATGTTGCGGCTGACTGGCACAGCACTGTTCAGGAGATGATGGGCATTCTTCAGGAAGAGGAAAAACTGCTTGACATAGTCCAATTAGTAGGCTCTGACGCCTTGCCCGACAGGCAGCAGCTGGCATTGCAGGTTGCAAGGCTGATAAGGGAAGTTTTGCTGCAGCAGAATGCTTTCCATGAAATAGACACATTTTGCGAATTGAAGAAAACTTACAGCGTAATGAAGTCTATATCCCATTTTTCAAAATTATCAAATGCCGCGCTTGACTCCGGAATGAGAGTGCAGCAGATACTTGCAACAAAGGCAAAAGACAGGCTAAGCGAAGTGAAGTTTGTAAAGGAATACGAGAAGCTGCTTGATGAGATAACAAAACAGATGGAAAAGGAGCTGAGGGTTTAATGAAAATTGATAAGAAGATAATTGCAATTTCAATAACAATAGGCATTATAATTTCAATTGGCGTATATTTTGCTATAAAAAAATATGTACCAACAAATGTAACAACAACAGTTTTAGCAGAAGGTCAGAGGGAAGGTCCTTTCCTCGTTCATAAAATTTATCCTGATAGGGTTGAAGGCTCAGTCTTTGTGTATGCTATTACAGGATATGATGAGTACAAAGTTAATATAACTGTCGGCAGTAGTGTAGGAGGAAATAATGTAGGATTTCATTGTGTAGGGCTTAAATTAATAAAAATTGAGGGTGATGCTGCAATTTTCAAGAAAAGAGAAAGATCTAATTGTCCTGTGGCAATATGCCTTTCTGGAACAACTTTTGTAGAAACTCCAAACGGGCCTATAAACATAAAAGAACTAAAGAAAGGCGATGAAATTTGGACAGTGGACTTATCTGGAACTAGAAAAGCTGGAGTAATCTTGGAAACTGCCAGAAGTAAGGTATCCAAAGATCATAAAATGGCCCATCTTGTGCTTGATGATGGACGCGAGCTTTTTGCCTCTCAAAATCACCCTACAGCGGATGGACGGAAAATCGGTGAAATTTCTGTCGGTGACTTTTTAGATGGAAGTACCGTTATAAGTTTCGAGATGGTCCATTACAAGGAAACATATACCTATGATATTTTACCTTCAGGAGAAACTGGATTTTATTGGGCAAATAATATATTAATCAAAAGCACTTTGAAATAATAAAAATAATATCAATGATGGTTAAACATTAATAAATTTCATTAAAAAATAAAAACAGCAATAAACAAAAAATAATTTGTAATTTTAAAAATGAAACAAGAAGTTAAGAATTGGATTGAACTTTCAAAAGAAGATTATGAGGTTGAA
>JACPTD010000011.1 GCA_016192955.1 Candidatus Woesearchaeota archaeon
ACGCCTAATGTAGGTATCAAGACTTTTCCGCCTCTTTCTGTAGTTTCTTTTATGACATTCATTAATTCCTCATCTGTTTCCTGCCTGTGTGGCATAATGTTTTCCTTGCCGCCGTAAGTTGCCTCAAGCATCAATGTTTCAAGCCTCGGAAACATTGTAACTGCAGGCTCAAGCAGCAATGTTTTCCCGTATTTTTGGTCGCCGGAATACAGAATATTATGAAGCCCGTTTCCGACATGCAGATGAACCATTGCGCTTCCCAAAATATGCCCTGCATTGTAGAGTGTAATCCTGACATCCGGGGTTACATCGCTGACTTCGTCATATTCCAGAGTTATTGTGTGCTTGACCATTTCCTTTACCTCTTCTGATGTGAATATCGGCTCCTGCCCGTCTGCTCTTTGTATTTTGATGTAGTCAAGCAAAAGCAGGGCAGCAACATCTCTGCTCGGTTCCGTGCAATAAACAGGCCCTTTGTAGCCATATTTGAACAAATAAGGTATAAATCCGCAATGGTCTATATGGGCGTGGCTTAGGATAACTGCATCCAAATCATTGATGTTAAATTCAGGCGCATCCAGATAAGGGTACGGCTTGTCAGGAGACGCTACATTGATTCCGCAATCCAGCAATACCCTTGATTCAGGGGTTTGCAGGAATATGCAGCTTCTTCCAACCTGCCTGCCGCTTCCCAAGTAAGTCAGCCTGATCCACTCATTCTTCTTTTCCCTTCTCCAGCCGTCATATATCCTATGCCCTACCTTATCGAGGAATTTTCTCCTGTAGTCGCTGTGCTGGTAAAGCACTGCCCTGATGTTTTCAATCAGCTTTGACCTTATTGCGGGCTTTCTCCTTATCAAGGGCACCCAGAAAGTTTGAATTCTTATTTCCCTTAGAATTGCGCCCTGCTTTCCAATCGCCATGCCTGGCTTGTCGGCTTCCACTATGACTCTTGACCTTTGAGGGTCAAAGATGACTTGCTCAACTCCAGCCTCTTCAGGAATAATGGAGCGTATTATTTTTTCAGCTTCCTCCATGTCCATTGTAATGCTGGGGTCAGGTCTCAGCTCAACCCTTTTCTTGATGTCGTCAACTATCCTCTTGATGACTCCGTTATTGTTCAGGAAGAAGTCCTTGTCCTTTGTGTATAGCACTATGTTGGCGCCTTCAAAGTTTACATCGCTTATCCTGTTTTCAGGAAGGCTCTTAAGAATTTCCTTGATTATGTCTGCCATTTTAGAATTTTATTTATTTTTAAATTAAGGTGAGATTGATGTGCTCACTAAGGTTGTTTTTCCTTACACAGCGCATTTTTTATAAAAATTGTTATATAATCAAAAATTAAGCTTGTTTATTGTTTTTCAGAAAAGTTATACTTCAATCTTCATCTCGAATTCCCTGGAAAAAACCTTTTTAATGCCGTCTTTTGTGATTGTGACTATGTCTATGCCATTGCCTGACGCTATATCCCGCTGGACAGCCGCGTTAACACCCTTTGCAGCCAGCTTGACGCCTTCATCAACACTTAGCCCTTTTTTGTAGAGCGTTTCCAAAACCCCGAACGCCATCACAGAGCCCGAGCCTGAAGAAATGTAATCGTCAACTTCCACAATTGAGCCGTCTGGGCTTAAGTCATACATATGGAAGCCTGCTGAATCTTTGCCTCCGACAATGAAATGCGAGATGCCTGGTATAAGGCTGAATTTTCTTATATTGCTGTAAACAAAGTTTGCAAGCAGGCTGGCTGCCTCTTTGACAGTTGTTTCCCTTCCAGTCCTTATGTCCTTCAATTTAAGCTCTGCCTTTAGGTATTTTGTCAAAAGCTGGACATCGGAAACAGTGCCTGCAACCGTGACAGCAACATTCTCTGTAATCATGACAATTTTGTCAAATTTCTTCCATGCTATCAAGTATCCTGATGTTGCCCTTTTGTCCGCTGCCAGCACTAATCCGTCTTTGCAGACAATGCCTATAGTCGTTGTGCCTGATTTCAATTCCGTATTATCCATTTTAAAACCTGAAGAATTTCTTATAATGTTAAGATATTGAGCTTATATTTAAATGTTGCGGTGAAAAATGTGAAAATCAGCCAATGTATTGTTTTAGTAATTCACTTGCATCAGCTACCTTCCTATCTTTATTAAAAGCAAAGAATGCGACACCTGCTCTGTACACCACACCCTCCAGTCCATAAAGTGGTCCTGGCTTTTCGTCATATGGTCTTGATTCTCTAGTTCTATGTAAATCATCAAGCTCGTAGCTTAAACCCTGTGACAAGACAAATACCCTATGACCAGCACTAGTCAGCCCTTTTGCTTTAACTTCAAAATCTGGCAGTGGATCATACTCTTCTGCTAGAATTACAGCAGCGTCAGTAGGCACTTTTCCATCATAACCTCTTCTTTGTACTCGAACTAATGGAAAGGTTCCTTCGGTGGTTTTATCCCTTAAAAAATCGCTGAACTGCGTGGGCAATGCCCCTTCTGGATTTTTGGATAAGATTACAACGAGCTTTGATGGCATTGTTAACAAACTCTCCGCAGATACCTTTTCACTTCAAGCTTTCTTCAAAAAGAACATTTACTGCGTTCACAAAGAAAGGGCTGTCTATCCAGATTGCGACTTCATAGTCAGGGACAACACTGCCGCTTGAAACAAGGAACAGCATTTCTCTGCTGTCAACGCTGACAAAGCTTGAGCTTGGGCTGTATTCAACATGCTCGACATTCTGCAATTTTTTTGAAATGAGCTTGTTGAAAGGCCCGTAAAGCCTTGCCTTGATGCCCTTTTTCGCAAAACCAGGGGCAAAATTCTTCAGCAGCTTGACTTTTCTTTCAATGTGCTCCTGCGGGGAAACAACGACAACGCTTGACTTTGCCTTTGAGAGCATGTCTTTTATGTGCCTGTTGATGTTTGTCCTTCCCACAATTGACTTGGATATGCTTGAAATGTCAACGTGCTGTATCCCTGTCTTGTGGAGAAGCTCAAGCTCCCTGAATTCCTCTGTCTCCTTGACGCTTTCTATCTGCCTTGCAGCCTCGTCAGCTTCCTGCTGTATTCCCATCTTGACCCTCTCGAGGATTATATCGGGCTGCACAGCCTCCAGAAATATCAGCAAGCTCGCCTGCAGAAGCAATGCCCCTGCTGAGCAAAGCAGTCCATATCTTGACTTCATAGATGTTTAATCTAAAGTGTTTCCTTAAATCCTGCAAAAATTGTTTTTCCTGCTGCATTTTTCACTTAAAGTATCAATAACTTATTTAAAAACCTTTCTATGATGTAACCACTTTAGAGGGGTTATATATGTTTAAGGGCATCTTTCGGTAAGCTTGATGCAAATTTAGGCTTTCTTTCTAAGCACTCTGACAAACAAGCCGATCAGCCACAATGCCCCGATAAATACAGAGCTTACTGCTGTGCCGATTATGACAGCCAGAACAAAAGTATTCTTATCGAAAAATCCTTCTGTTGTTGCAGTTGCATCAGATGGTATTTGGGCTGCATCAGCCTTTGGCAATATCAATTCAACTTCTCTTGGGATTTCAGGCTTTTTTTCAGCAGCAGTCGGAGCAGCTCCCACCCCAGCTCTTTGGCACTCGTTAACAGTCAGTGTAAGGGTTCTTTCAACTTTCAGCCTGTCATTATCGTATAGCACCCTCAACAATATCGGGTAATTTCCGGGCTGCACGCTGTTGTCTATATTAAATGCGTATATTTTTGAAAACCTGCTTTCCTCCTCATTTGGTTCTGCCAATAGCTCTTCTATCTTGTCTTTTAAGCTGAGGCCTAATGGCGAACTTGCCATCTCTACAATTATATCCTGTTCATCCTCATTTCCAACATTGAGCACAGTCACGTCTAATTTTATGTCCTTCCTGTTGCATGAGACTATAGAGGGGCTTAGCGAGCTTCTGACAATGTCCAGCAAATGATTTTCTTTTTCAACTTCAAGTATTAATCTCATTTCAATTTCATGAGATGTGCCGTTTACATCCTCGCCCTGGGCGTTTATTATAACAGTGTATTCCCTTTCTTCAACTTCACCAGGCACTCTAAATTCCAATGCCTGCCTTCTGTCCCTTTCAGCATTCAGGTCAAATTCCCTTGATTCTTCTTCTAAATCGCTGTTATCATCAATATCTTCAATTGTCACTTCAACAGTTATATCCTGAATTTCTATGCCCTCGGCTCTTGAGAAATTGTTCCTGACTTCCACCCTGAATTCAACCAAGTCGCCTGGCTTGGCTTCCCTGTCAATCCTGTCGCCGCTTCTTAGGTTCTTATCGAATTTCCCGCCGACTGTCACGTCAACATCAGAGAACTCCAATCTTGGCGGAGCAGCGTGGGCTGTGCCTGTTAAAAATACAAATGCAATAATGCAGATCAGCAATAATTTAATTTTCATTTTAACCATTCTGCCTGTGAGAATAGGCGCTATTATTTAAATCTTTCTATCTTTATCACAATAAAGTAGTGACTAATTTATGAGAATGCATGCATAAAAACGCAAATTTTATATATAGAAAGTAACTACTTAATAATAATCACAAAATGAGAATATACACATTTTTAGCTTTTTTAGCCTTATGCCTGATTTTGGTAGCTCCAAATTCATTGGCCAGGGACGTGGAAATAACCGAAATACGCGTGGGTGTTGAATATAATAAGCCTTATGTTTATCAATTGCCCTACACCAGCCTGATGGACAAGGATAAAATTGACACTTTTGTAACCAGCTCAAATGAGAGCCAAAGGATAAATGCCGATGTATTTCCAGGCTCAAACATCACTTTTTCAATATTTGTTGATAATAGCATAGCTGCAAATGGCCCTGAAATAAGGAATGCCTTTGCTACAATAACCATAGAGGAGATTGATGATGGTACTGATTTATTTGCTGAAAGCGGAGAGTTTGATCTTGAGAGAGGCGAGCAGGAAAGGGTTGATATGAAATTTGAGCTGCCTTTGGCAGTGGCAGAAAGATTGTATGATGTTACAATTGAGGTTGAAGGAGAAGACTTAAATCATACCAGATACAGCGATATAGTTAGCTTGAAGCTTGATGTGCGAAAACAGCTTAATGACATAAGGATTGCAAGCGTTGAATTAAGCCCGCAGGAAATCTCCTGCGACAGAAAAACAAGGCTTACAGCGCGGATAATGAACCTTGGCTCAAGAGATGAGAATGAAGCAGCATTGGAGTTCAGGAATTCCGCTCTGGGCGTGAAGTCAGTCACCCAAGACATATTTTTAAAGAACTTCTTTGAGGTTGCTGAAAATGCGACTTCTTACACCAAAACATTGGATATAGAGCTGCCGTCATTCTTTAAATCGGGAAAGTACCCTATTCTTGTAAATCTTTACTGGAAGAATTTTATATTGTTCGACCAGAAAACTGTGGACTTGATTGTCAAAGACTGCAGCTCTGCCGAGCGTGTGAAAGAATCCGGGCAGGAAAAAATGCAGGAGAATAAAACACAGGCAGGAGCAGTCCAGCAGGAAGATAAAACAAAAAGTTCGCCTGAAGAAGAAATCCAGGAGGAAGCAACTTCTACCAAAGAAAGTTCGTTTTTGGATTCCCAGTCATTATTTTTAATGTTTGCGGGTTATGTATTAGTGATGTTTGCTCTTATCGCCTTGATTGTATTTGCCTATTTTAAAATCTATAAATAGGGTATAACTTAAAAAGATTAAAGAGGTGAATAAAGTCATTTCTGCAAACATTAACCGCAAGAATTTAGCTGCAATAGGAATTGTTATTGTGATTATTCTAGCAGGCTCAATGCTTTTAAACAACTATGCCTCAAAATCAAAGATAAAGAAAAATCCGTTCATTTAAGCTGCTTCGATCAAGACTAAAATGTTTTTGCATCTAAAAAATAAAATCCATATTTTTTATTTTATTCTAGCGATAACTGCGGCATACATATGTTTTGACGTAATCTGCTGGATCTTGGATTATGCGCTCTCCTTTAGTCAACCTCATCGAAAGTTCGTCAGCAATCTTTTGCAATGCGGTCCTGAAATCTGTCATTAAGGGATTGCGAAAAACACCGTCAAGTATTCTCCAAAAAGGCGGATCTATTCTAGGATTCTCGCTCTGAGGGATTAACAATCTCATTGTGCCAGTAGGCATGTGTTCAATCCCATTAGCATGGCCAATCAATTCATGTGCAACTGTTAAGTTTCCTTCCTGGTCTCTCGGGTCATAAACACGAGGTGGTGTTACTACATCTGCTCTTCTAAATGTGCCGTCGTTTCGATTCACTCCTGTTAATCTAGTTAGACCGAGATATCTACCCAATTCACCTGTATCAGGGGCCCTATGCAATATCCCATTTCCTGGGAATTCGCCTGCATTCCTTAAATACCTGAGTTTTTCACAAAAAATGGTCACTACACATTTAATCGATGGAATTATTCAAAATAAAACCAAAGTGTAGTGTATATCTTATTCACTACAAGCAGTAAAATTATGTAAATTAAAAATAATTTATCGACGATTCAATTCGTAGTGTATAAAAACTAGGGAAAAGTTAGGAAGTTAACCATTAAGCTGAAACCATAGTTTGGCTATATTTTAAAAAATTCCAAAAACTTGTGAATCAACATCCTTAAATTAAGCCTGGGGCTGCTCTTCAGCTTTCTGGCTCATTTTCTGCTTTAAGCTTATGATCTGTATCAATTTTAATGCGTTTATCTCCTGCTTCAGCTCCTCAATCTCGTCTTTCAATTCATAAATCAATTCGTAATTATGCTGGATATTGTCTGTGTTTTCAGACATCATTCCGGGCAGGTCAGAGAAGTCGGAAAACTCCCTTCTAATCTGCTTTATCCAGGAATCCACATTGTCTCTGAAGATTTCAAGTTCAGGTTCCATTTTGGCTCTTTTATGAGGGGACGGGGCAAAACTGACAAGTGGCTAGCCACTCATGTGCCATTGTTTTGCCGCTGCCTCTTAATTTCAAAAAAGAGGCATTCTTCAAAGGCTAAAAGCGATTGTTTCTTTGCCTTCCAAGCGGTTGCAGAGAAAGCAAGTGAAACGAATTCCGCTTGCTTCCTTAATTCTGCACTTTGCCTCTTTTTTGAACACCAGTATATCTTTTTTGTGTATCAATATACTAGTATACCTTTTTGTATATTACATATTTATATACCTTTCGGTTTTTGTATATACTGGAGAATATAAGTTGAAAAAATCAAAAAATCCTTAAACATGGTTAAATAGACTAAATCTTTAATATTATTTCTTTATATATTAAGTGCTACATATATATTTTATCACCGATAAATTTATATATAAGAAGTATATATCTATATATGTGATGTAACATGGTACAAGCTGTGATAGATATTGATGAAAAAACCAACAGGGTATTAAATATTGTAAAAGCTAAATTCGGCCTTAAAGATAAGTCCCAAGCTATCAATATTGTGGTTAATGAATATGAGCAAAGTTTTCTTGAGCCTGAGTTAAGGCCTGAATACAGAACCAGATTAGCTAAAATTATGAAAGGTAAGCATCTTTCCAGATCAGCATTTGAAAAAGAGGTTCAGTAAATGTATTCTGACAGCTATAGCGAAGAGATAGTTAAAAAACTAAAGAAGCTAAAAAAGAAAGACCCACAGCACTATTCTATAGTCCGTAAGAAGATGGACCAAATTTTAGCCAACCCTGAGCATAGCTATAAGCTTTTACATTACGATATGAAAGGCATCAAAAGAGTGCATATTGGCCATTTTGTTCTGGTTTTTGTGATTGACCCTGTAAAGAAGATAGTATCTTTTGAAGACTACGACCATCACGATATAATTTACAGATAATTCTTGGGCAGCTTTTTGGTCGGAGAAAAACGCGCTTCGCTCCGAGCCGCCCATCTCTGAAAATTTGCGGAATTTTCGAGGCAGGGCAATATAACACCAATTCAATTTCAAATTTTTCTGGGTAATCAAATCTTTTTGCATATTGCAACAACAATGGCAGGCAAACACGGGTTTTCTTGGTGAAAATCCTCTGCATTCGATTTGCCGCCATTGTTGTTGCTGGATGTTTCACTTTGCAGATTGCACTTCGTGCTGGCTGTTGGACTTGATGGAAAATTTGAAACTCTGCTATCGCAGGTCGCCAGAACTCCATTTCATTCGTAACTGATGGAGAAACTAACATGCGATTAAACCCAGTCTCAGTACCCCCTAAATAGAATTCTCTA
>JACPTD010000047.1 GCA_016192955.1 Candidatus Woesearchaeota archaeon
TGCTTACGGGCTCAAGCCCTTCTTTTATCGGGACCTTGATGCTGTAGGTTCCCAATGGCACTTCCCTTGACAAGTCAACGGCAAGCGTTTTGCTCGGCTCTACCCTGATTTTTTTTGTTATGGGGTATTTTTTAAGCTCGCTTTCAATAAGGAATGTCAATTCATCCTCAAAAAGCACATTGCCTGTGTTCTCAACAAAAACTGTTTCATTTTCATACTTTATCCTGACTTCCCTTACTGGAGTTATGTTAATCTTGCCCTCTGCCGGCAAATTTTTGTAAGCGCTTGAGAGGACATAAATACCAGGCTCTGCGTACTGGCTGAACTCATAGCCTATTTTCTCACTGCTCTGGGCAACTTTTATGAAGACATTGTTTCCAGAAGGCGACTTCAGCTCCAAATTCAGAGAAGAGTTTATCAAGTCATCAGCCTGGTCATATAAAGAAGTGATTATCTCTATCTTTGAGCCGGGCAGCAGTTGCCTATCGCTAATATCCAGCTTGATGTAGCTCGGTATTGCAGTTATATCAAGCTCAATCGAATTTTCGCCTAAATTGAGCTTTGGGTCAGAAGCTGTTATCTCTATCTTATGCTTTCCCGACCTTATGTTTTTTGGCAAGTCAACAACAAGATTAAACTTTCCGTCAACAGCCTCAATTGCATGGGAGTAATTGTCCAGCGCAATCTTGGCTGATGCCTTCAAGACATTGGCGCCAAATGCCTCATTGACAATTCCTGCAACCAGTATTGAATCTCCGGGCACTGCTGTTATTTTGCTGTTGACTGGAAGCACTGTCAATTTGTTTGTAACCTCAAAACTGCTGGATGTTTTTTCTTCAACAATTTGGTTGCTGTTTGTCAACAGCTGCCCTGAAATGGCGCAGTTTCCAAGCATTGAAGCTGTAGCAGCCAGCTCCGGAACATTGGCGGCAGTCCTGAAGTTTGCCTCTAAAGTTACCGGTGTAAGGAAGTACTGCAAATTGTAGCTGCCGCATAAAATTGAAAGCTTAAAAAAGCCTTCAAAATCCTCATTGCGCAGTATGGATGCAGATGCCTTTATTCTGTCGCCAAGGTTATACACATTCTGGTCTGCAGTTATTGCAATGTCTGCAAAGGCAGTTGGCATCAACATAAAAAAAACCACGGACAGCAGAAACTCTTTCATGGAGCAAACCTTTGATTACTGATATATATAATTTACTATGGATATGTGATCCATCTAGACAAATAATTCTAACTTTTTAGTAGTGACAAAATAGAAAGGTTTATAAAGCGTTAAATTCTGTAATAAAGCTATACTCACGGACAATATTAATTGAGCAATAGTTGTCCGTTCGTAATATGTCGAAAATCAAGGATTTTCGAACACTCGAAAACCGTAAGGTTTTCTTTGAGTAAAGGGCATTTCTATTGCTCAAATTATTGTGCCCTTTACTATATAATGACTTTTTTGGGGGAATATGGTTGACCTGACAAGGAGGACATTTTTGGCGGAAGCAGGAATTGCTGGCACTTTAGCAGCTACAGGACTTGAAGCCTTCCTGTTAGGCGGATGTGCATTCCCCACCAACACTCGGCAGGAAAAAATATCTTTCCAAGGAGCCTTGGCTAACCATCATTTAAGGCAAGCATATCTTGAGCAACTGGTGAATTCGCCATATATTGATAAAGTGGTTTATGATCACGATAAGTCTAAAGCAATTGAAATGGGCACAAATCCTGATGATATTGAAGGCGCCTATGCATCATTGTCTACCACCCATTACATTTCATCGAATGGACAAAGATCCAATACCTTTGGCATGGAGAGAAAGCATCAATTACGACAGAACCAACAGAAGAGCGCCTATTTTCAATATTAGGGCATGAATATGTGCATGCTAAAGATGCTTATTACGGAATAGATTTAGGAAATGGCTTGATAATCAACAATCAGAATTATCCTAAAATGAGCAGGGAGGTTAAACTATTTGTACTTGAAACCAGAGCTAACATCGAACGTTTGGAGCTAGACAGGAAGTTTCCTACTGGGCATCCAGCACGCAATTTTTCATTGCACCAATTTGCAAAATTTTTATATGATTTTCATAATAATGGAAAACCCCCAATGAATAATCCGTATGTTAAACATCAAATGCAACAGATTGTAGCCAGAACACCCGAGGTTCTAGCAGTTGCAGGAATCCAAGAGTTTTACAGAATTGTACTCAAGTGACCAAAATGCTCAACCAATCAATTCAGATTTTGAAACAAATGCAGTACCCAACTGGGCTTTTTGCAGCCAGCAGAATGAGCGTCAAGACTGGCTATAATTTGGCTTGGATAAGGGATAATGTTTATGCAACTCTTGGCTTGGAAGCGGCGAAGAAATACAGCATTGTGAAAAAGACTTTAAGGGCTTTGCTTGACATTCTTCTAAAGCACGAGTACAAAATAGACTGGGCGATAAGGGAAAAGCCGAAACATCATTATCAATACATCCATGCAAGATATGACCCAATAACAATGGAGGAAATATGGGAACAATGGGGAAATAAGCAGAATGACGCAATCGGCGCTTTGCTTTTCAAGATTGGAGATTTGGAAGAAAAGGGCATTAAGATTTTAAGAAACGAAAGCGACAGAAGAATAATCCAAAAGCTTGTTCATTACCTTCAAAACATTGAATACTGGCACGATAAGGACAACGGAATGTGGGAGGAAAATGAGGAAATTCATGCGTCTTCTATTGGCGCTTGCGTTGCCGGATTAAGGAAGATAGGTAAAATTGTCAATGTTCCTGATGTTTTAATCAAAAAAGGCAAAGATGCTTTAAACAAGCTATTGCCTAAAGAGTCTGAAACAAAAGATGTTGACATGGCTTTGCTTTCATTGATTTACCCGTATAATATTGCAGGCAAAAAACAAAGAAATGCAATATTAAGAAATGTGGAGCAAAAGCTGCTCAAGAAAAGCGGTGTTATAAGATACATTGGCGACAAATATCATTACAGGAACGGAGAAGCGCAATGGACAAAGGGATTTCCATGGCTTGCAATAATCTGTAAAAAACTGAACAAGCCCGACAAATATGCCTTTTACATGAGAAAGACAATTGAGTCAATGAATGAAAAGGGAGAGCTGCCTGAGCTTTATTTTGCTGATGAGAAAGAATACAATGAGAACTGCCCGTTGGCATGGTCGCAATCCCTCTTTATCGCTGCAATGAGGGAAAGATGACAATTTCAGGCCAATTGGAAAGAGTAACTGAGTCGGGGAAAAAAGACTTGACGAATGCAGCATCCTATCTTGAGGAGCTGGCTGACGGTATTGGGCTATTTGTTGGCAAAGAATTAGGAGAAGATAGGCTGAGATATTGGATAGATCCTTCGGGAAGCGGAGAATTTTTGGTAAATTGGGATTACTTCATTCATTTAGTTGAGAATCTTCTAACTCCTCTGAAGATGATAGAAGTCAAGCTTTATTCTGAAGTTGGAGAAGGCACCAAAAAACAAATAGCAAATAACATTCAGAGACTTATGGGATTCACAAGTGAAGTTTTGGAAATGTTTGATGAAAGGGCAATTTATATTCAAGGGGGAAGTTTTGGATTTCCTAATGTTTTTGTTTTTAGAGATGCGAAGTCATTAAGGGAAAAAGCTGGAATGTTGAGAAGAGAACTCGAAAATGAAACAGTATCCGATACTGGCTTGAAGGCAGCTGCTAATGCCCTATTTGGATACTATGAATCAATGAAGCCGGGCTATAATGAGGCATATCAAATGGCAGCGAAACGGGCAAAGAATATGGGGATATTATTTTTGGAAATGGCGTCAGATAGACAGTTAAAAGACGCCATGGATCGTCCTGAAGCAGCTGGATTAAGTAGCAGAGGTTATGCTCTTTACCTCGGAAGAAGCATGGGAGCTAGAAGAAATCATTTTTGGAGGGAATCGGGTACAGATAAATATGTTGTCAGTACTAGGCACTTGATGCACGAAATTAGCAATTTATTGAGCCAACTGTCCGGATACATGAAGCCAATTGAAAAGGTCAGATCCAGCCTTGAATCCTTAGACGGGATTTTGGGTGAAAATTTTATAATTTATGCGACAGGAAGATTTTCGGAAACAACCTTGGGTGTCAGCAACACCCAAATTTTTCAGGATGTCAGCATCTTGAAAGCAAGGACTGGCGTGCTGCTGAAATCATTTGATGACCAAGCCAAATTTGCCGAAAAAGCAGGCAATCTGTTGAAGGCATTTTATGAGATGCGCGCAAGGTATAGGGTTGTTGAAACAAGAACCTAGAAAAAGATGAAAATCAGCAAGAATCAATTAAAGGGGATGAAAGGTATGACAGATTTAGAGATAGCTGCACAACTTGGGACTACTGCTAGAAACGTTTTTTCTGAAAGAAGAAGGCATGGTTTGCTCACTGGTCCAGAAAAAGAAGCCTTGAGAAAGTCAAGAAGAACAATGCTGACTACAGGATTGGTTTTAGGTGGAATTGCTGTTGCAATTGGAGGAGGGATTGCTGCATTTCATTATTTTACAAAGCCTGTGAGTTATGAAGATGCAGTTAAAGATCCAGGAAAAAGGCAGGCGCACATTGATGGAATCGTTCAAGGCAAAATTCCTCCTTATGTCGCAGCTGTTCAATATGAAACCCCTCAACTTTTGGATAAACTGGCAAAACATGGACACAATCCAAAACTCTCTTTCGCTTATACAATTGCTATAAAGCCCGGAGGCAATGAAAAAGATTGGGAATTGGCTACTGAAGACCAATTCGGGAAGGGGGCCAAAAGCCTTGTAATAGTATTTAAAGATCTTTATGAATGGCGAAAAGATTTCAAGGGTTTGGATAGAGTATACCCAACTACAGAATTTTATAAGGATTTTGATGTAATATCCAGAAATGTCATTTTAAAGAATGAATTTATAGATGCAAAACACATCAATACTGGAATTCCAGGCTATCCTATAGAAATGTTTAGAGACTCAAATGGGAGATTAAATGGTCCTTTATACACCTTGGTTCATGATTTGTGTAACTATAAAGCTCCGACGAAACCCCGTCGAGACATATTTTGGCTTATTTTTGGTTGATGAAAAGCCATACCGACGATAAGCCTAAACTCCACACAATAAACAGCCACATTTTTATTTATAAATCACCGACGGGACTTTTGAACATTTGAGAAATTATTCTGGTTTACAAAGGGAATTTGTTAGGGCTCATTATATATTGCTTTCAAACCCAGATTTTAACAAGAATATGGATCCTGCATTTATGCAAAGGTTAAAACGAGATTTTGATCCTAGAACGTTATTAAGAAGATAAGAATATAGTAAAAAATAAAATGAATCTTGCAAATTTGACAAGAAGGGAAGCTTTACGATATGTAGCAGTTGCTCCATTTGCCTACAGCATACCAGCTTATGCGCAAGGATTGGGATCTATAGTTGTACCATTTAAACCTTCTGCCTGCACAACAAGTTTCGAGCAAGTGAGGGCAGGGGCTGTTTCTCCTCAAGACTATCTCAAGGAAAGAGAAGAGTGTATTCCTGAGCTTGTTGTAGCAAAGAATTCTGGCCAGCTCAAAGGTTTATTATTTGAACCGACAGATCAAGAACTTCAAATTCTCTTGAAACGGGAATTAAAATTAATCGCAAGGAATGATGCGCATCTTCAAGAATTAGTAAATGCTGCAGTAGAAAACTACAATGACGGGCATCCTGATGTGGTTGGACGGGTAGCTCCAGGATTGCTTGGAGTTGTGGGCAGGAATGTTCCCATGTACATAGTTTTTAAGCACCAAATATTATTGCCTGACTCTTTATACTCAACGGAAGCTGATTTAAAGACTTCCTTCGCACACGAAGTTCAACATGTAGAAGATTTTTATAGAGGAATAAGGCTCGGAGATTTGCATTTAAAATATCCTGGAATTGTGCCTCCAAGAATGTCGGTTAAATTTTTTGAACAACTCGGTGAGTTAAGGGCAACCCATAGAGAATTAGAGGATGTTTTAACATATATTGTGAGGGCGAGGACGATCCCTATCGGAAATAGGCTTGTCGGAGCGCAATTTCTTAGGTATATTCAACATTGGAATTATGTAAAAAGCGAACCATCTACCTCTTTGGAAAAGAAAACTAGCAAATTACAACTTGATGAATTTGCTGATATGGTCCCGGAGAAAAAAGATGGACTTATAATAATCAATTTTAAATTGGATGGCAAAATACACGAAATAGCGGCAAAAGTCATAACACTACGTTAGCTAAATATCTCCTCCACCATCTCAATATACATCGCATTGCTCCATGCCTGATTAAAACAGCCGTTGCTTTCGAGCTTGTTGGCCGAGCTGATTTCTGAATGGCAGCCTATGCAGCCTTTCCAAAGAATTTCCTCGGCACTTGCATCCACTATTTTTTTTATTTTATTATTGAATTTTATTTTATTGATTCTGTTTAACACCAATGCAGCTAAATTATTCACCCAAAACCATGAATCCCCTCTATGGTAGCTTTTAACATCTTCGCCTGTGCTGTTTTCAGCGAATAACGGGCTTTTTCTGTCTATTGTTGACAATCCTCCCCACTCAAGCCAAATATTTTTCAGAACATTTTCAAAGCAAGTTTCCCATTCCCTGCTTGACAATAATTCAGGATATGCGTAAGCGGCAATAAAAATATTAGGCCTTATTGTAAAATCATTTAAGCCGTCTGCAAGAATTTTGCCGTTCCAGAATTTCTCTTTAACATTATTCCTTAATATGTTCTCGATTGCCTTGTATTTGTGATTAAATGTCAGCTCATGCACCAATCTATACATGCTCAGCCTTAATGCCTGTATCTCTATTCTAAAACCTTCCCTTTTATCATTTTCAAACTCAGTGTCCATCCAGGTTTCAAGCTTTTCATTGGATTCAAAGCCGTCTTTTGCATGGCATTTCAGCAGGCCATTAAGCGACTTTTCAAGAGAGCTTTCAATTTCATACAATATTTTGTGGTAGCTGTCCTCTTTTTTTGCTATAGCCAAGCTGCATTTCTTTAAGTATTCTTTTATCTTCGGAAAATTATAATTTTTATTTTGTTTAATATCTATCATGGATTTTTTTATTGAATTTATAATTTCCTTGTTTTTATTGATGCTGTCAACCAATTCCCTGCACCTCAAAAACAGCCACCCATGCGCATCTGCGTTTCCTAGTTTTACGAATTCGTGGCTTCCAGCTAAATTTGCCAGCCTGCCGTCATTAGTTATTCTGTTCAGGTACTGAAATAATATTTTTTTATACATCTCATCATCAATCCCTGACAATGCCTTTAACGAAATCAAGGAATCTCTTGCCCAGAACTGGAAGAACCATGGCATGCCCGCAAAAACGCCGTAATTGGGCTTGTCATCCACAATCAGCTTGTCAAGCGCATTAAGCGCGCAAACATAGGCGATTTTCACTTCATTGCTTATCCTGCTGTTTTTTAAAATTTTCTTGGCGCTTTCTTTGCTTAAAATAGAAAAAAAGCTGTTTTTTTCTGCATTCTTTATTTGCTCCAGATTGCTGAAAACATAGCTGCATTCTTTTATTGCGTCATTCTTGTTTCTTGACACTGAAAAAACAAATTTGGAGCCCTGCAGCCTTAAAGCATTATAGACATATCTTTTGAACGGCTTTGAATTCCTTTCTTCATCATAACTATAATGCCTTTCAACCCATGCATTATTTTTTGAATAAGAATTTTTGTCGGATTTAATTGCCATGTACATGCTGAACTCTTCAATGCCGTCAGTTGAATCTTCCCTTTTGTCGGTTTTCTTCGTGAACTTTGCGATTATGCACCCTTTCTCCTCAAAAATATCATAATGCCTTCCCCATTCCCTGTTGTCATAGGAATTTTTGCAGTCGAGAAAAACATCAATCTGGTTTGCGCCGGTTAATTCGTAAATCAATGAGTTGAAGCCCTTTGGCATCATAAATGACTCAACTGCATTCGTTTTTTTCCTTTCAGCGAAATAAAAGCCGTTTTTTAGGCTTGAAACATCACTATTGCCAGGAACTTCAATATTTTCAATGAATCGGTACATCCTCATTATTCTTTCGTCAAAATAGAAAAAGCCATGGTATCTTGAAGAAACCCTGCTAAAGAAGCTGCAATAGCCGCCTTTTTTATTTGCAAGAAAAAAGCCTGTATTTTCATTTACATTCTTTTTAATGCTTAAAATTCCAAGACTATGCGCAGCTTCCATTTAACCCCCGGCTATTTGTACGCCCTGCCAACAGCCAAGTTATGCGCCTCAATGTAATTGCTGATAAAAATCTTCCAGTCTGCCATGGATGCTATCTTTCTGGCCTGCATTTTGTTTGCAATTCTGCCTTCCTTTGAAAGGCCTGCAAAATTAAACATTACGTCAACCAGCTGGTTTACAACATCATCATCGCTCTTGTTCAGCCTTTTCAGTACAAAAATTCCCGGAGTCTCAGTCTGGGCGCATTCCGCGCAGAAAAACCTCCCAAATCCGGCCAAGTAGCCTCGTAATAGTTCAGGTTCAGCAATCCATCAGCTCCGCTCAGGTAGATTGGGTAGTATATCATTTTTACTGGGTCTTCTTCGCTGTTTTTAAGCCCTGCAGAAATTATGCTTTTTAATATTGTGTCATTTTCATCGTACAAGTCATGGGTCAGAAGAGGCGGCTTGCCTTTTTTGACAAACCTTGCGACCCTTATCTTCATTTCTGTGAGAAACTCGTCCTCAAACAGGCTTTCCTTGCTGGCTTTCTTCTCGGACACAAACGAATAAATAATATTTTTTTCAACATCGCCAATTGTCTCTTCCAGTGCGTCCTTTATATCCTGGTAAAGCGTCTTGTTCTCGAGCAGTTCCGGCCTTATGTTCCTGAAGCCTGCAGGCACCCAGATAAATGCTATTATCGTTTTTTTGCTTTTTAGCTGCTTCAGCTTCTCATTCAGCCTGCCAAGCGCCTTGATGTAGATGTCTATGCCCTTGTCATGAAATTCATACCTTCCAGCGATAAAATAAATCAAGGTTTCCTTTGGGTCAAAAGTGTAGTAAGGAAAAAAATAATAGAGCATAAACTCCCTTATCCTGTCGCGCTGGAGCATGTGCTTTATGGTAAGCTCTTCAAATGTCGGAAATTTGCTTATATCCAAGCCATTTGGCAGCAGCGCATCAGGCTTTTTCTTCAGCAAAAATTCCGCTTCCATTCCTGTTATCTCGCTGACTGTTGTAAAGGCGTCAGCAAAGACTGCTGAGTTCTTCTCAACAAGGTGCTTGGCTTCAACATTGTAATTATACACTTCATTGTCTGGGTTTATCTTCTTCCAAACATTGTACAAGTCAACATTGGAGCTTGCAAGCGCCCTTCCCAAAACAGTGGCATGTGTTGTGAACACAGTTGCTACCCTGGCATTCTTTTTTTTAAGGTAAAGCAGGCCTGCGCCTGAAAGCCATTCATGGAAATGCGCCACAATCCTTTTATCCTTATAGCAATTGGACAGGTTTTCAATGAGCATGCCGGCAGCATATGCCCACACAACAGGCTCGTCATAGTCTGCTGGCGCCCTTAATGAGTCTATTTTGTACCAATCCCAAAGCTCGCGCTTTATGTCATTTGCCCTTTGCCTGAAATTTACAAAATCAACCAGAATTGCAGAAGGGCTGCCTTCAATAAGCCACTTCCCAAAATGGCATATTATCCCTGCTTTTTTCAATTCTGCAAAAGCAGCTTTGCAGAAATCATTTGGAACCTCTTCCTGAAACTGGCCAATGGCATTTGATGCAAAATAAGGGCCTACAAGAAAATAATTGTCGCTGTAAGCCTCGACCATTTTTGCAGCCTTTGACTTAACAACCGTGTATATGCCTCCGACCTTGTTGCACACTTCCCAGGATACCTCAAACAAAACATCAGCCTTTTTTTCCATTAATCGCTTATTTTGGTTATTGGTATATAAATCTTTGACACCACTAAAAAGGAAAAATTTTGTTTAATCCTTGTGACAATGCAAATCATTTCATATTTTTATTTTTTGTGCGAGATTAAACGAAGGCAGCAGAATAAAATAATTTCAGTAAAAACCCAAAATAGCCTTCTTTCTCAATAACCATCTTTCAGTTTAAACAATAACTTTTTATATTATTAAGTTCTAACTAAAATAGTCATAACATTGCGTTATAATAAAAGGGTGGTATTAATCAATAAGGAAGATTATCCTGTGAAAAGAACGTTCATTGAGATAAGGAACTCTATACTTCTTTCGCTTGCTTCAGGGCAGAAAAGCATAAACCAGATTTCAAGCGAGGCAGGCATTAACTGGAAGACTGTTGAAAGGCATCTTGTTTACCTCATTGGAAGGGGATGGGCTCGCGAAGTGTTTAGCTCCGCTTTTGTCAGGGTATTTGAGTTGACGGCATTTGGCAAGGACTATATCAGAAAAAACGTGTCAAAAAAAGTGCAGATATCCGACTATAAAATAATCAGGATTAATGGGGGCAATACATTATGAAAGTATTGATGTTTGGCTGGGAGTTTCCGCCTCTGAGCAGCGGCGGGCTTGGAACTGCATGCTATGGGCTGACTAAAAGCCTGAGCAGGAAAGGGATAGAGATAACCTTTGTGCTGCCTTACTCATTTGATATTGGCAACGCCGATTTTGTCAGACTAATTCCAGCCGGAAACGTAAAAATCAGGAAAATAGCGTCTGCTCTGCAGCCATACATGAGCTCGCAGGAATATAAAAAGTCTTTAGGCAAAAAGCAAAGCCCGAAGATTTACGGCTCAACTTTGTTTGACGAGGTTGCGCGCTACACGCTGGCTGCGGAAAAAATCGCAGAGGAAGAGGACTTTGATGTTATACACTGCCATGACTGGATGACCTTTGGAGCAGGAATAAAAGCCAAGAAAAAGAAAAACAAGCCCTTAATCCTGCATGTCCACGCAACAGAGCTTGACAGGAGCGGCGGCCATCAGGTCAACCGGCATGTTTATGATATGGAAAGGGATGGAATGCACAAAGCGGACAAGATAATCGCTGTGAGCAATTTCACCAAGAGCAAGATTATGGCCCATTACGGAGTTCCATCTGAAAAGATAAAAGTTGTGCATAACGCAGTTGATTTTTCGCAGCATTATGATGAGGAGAATTTTGAAATTAAAAAAACAGACAAAGTTGTGCTGTTTTTGGGCAGGATAACGCTTCAAAAGGGTCCGGATTATTTTATTTATGCCGCTAAAAAGGTCTTGGAGAATGAGAAGAATGTCAAGTTTATAATTGCAGGCTCAGGCGACATGGAGCCGTTTGTAATTGAGAAAGCGGCGGAGCTTGGCATTGCCGGCAAAGTGCTGTTTGCTGGCTTTCTA
>JACPTD010000015.1 GCA_016192955.1 Candidatus Woesearchaeota archaeon
ATAACTAACAAAGTACCATTTTCCGTTTCTATAGTGCAGAATTGCCTTGTTTTTTTTGCTTAGCTCAAAAATGTAATCGCTTAGCCCTTTGGATAGTTTATCAAAACTTTTCCTTGCAAATTCCCTTTCTTTTGCTGCAATGATTGAAATTTTATATTTGTTTTTTAACAATCTAAATATTTTTATAGGGTTAGATATCGACATCAAAGAGAAAAATATTGTTCCATTTTTCTTTAGATATTTTGGCGCGCATCTTATCAATTCCGCGTTGTATTTTGCTCCGTCAAAGGAGCCGTATCTCTGGGGAATTATTTTTTTGTTTGAGGGCGTTTGCGGCAAATTTGCAATTATTGCATCGACTTTTTCTTTTAATGGCTTCAGCATGCTGCCTTGGACGAATGTTATGTTTTCTGCGCCATTGACCTTTGAGTTTGCCTCAATCGACTTCCTGCAGCTTTTGTCTATATCAATTGCATAAACTCTTTTTGCCCCTAATTTAGAGGCAAGAATGGCAAGAATCCCGCAGCCTGTTCCAATGTCTGCAACAATAGAATTTTTTTTTATTTCTATAGTGCTGCATAGCAATTCTGTCAAAGAAGATGGCTTGTATGGTTTATGATTTCTTATTTTAATTGTAATGCTCTTGAATTTGTAATTCATGCAGCCACTCAAACGAAAAACCTTTATAAACTTATTCTATAAACGATAGCCTATGCTTTTCAAACAAATTCATGTTGGCCCAATGCAGAACTTCAGCTACATAATTGGCGATGAAGAAAGCAGGGAAGCTGCTGTAATTGACTCAGGCTGGGAAGCTGACAGGCTGATAAGCATTGCAGGCAGGGAAAAGCTGAAAATAAACAAAATAATTCTGACCCATTCGCACTACGACCATGTGCAGAAAGTTGATGAGCTGGCATCAAAAACAGACGCAATTGTTTATTTTCATGATGATGATTCCAATGAAATTAAAAAAACAATAAAAAACCCGAATATAAAACTTCATAAGCTAAAAAACAATGACACAATCAACATAGGGAAAATAAAAATAAAAATTATCCACACGCCTGGGCATTCTCCTGGCGCAATCTGCCTTCTTGCTGAAAACAGGCTGTTCACAGGAGATACATTGTTTGTCAATGCAATCGGAAGGACTGATTTGCCTGGAGGAGACGCAATAAAATTGTTCGAAAGCCTGCAAAAACTAAAGAAATTAGATGACAGCATTGAAATATACCCAGGCCATGACTATGGGGAAATTCCGTTCTCAACAATTGGAGGAGAAAAGAAAACAAATCCTTACTTTAAGTGCGAAACAAAAGAGCAGTTTTTGAACTTGATTGGACGTTAATAGATTGATAATAAGCAAAATTATATAAATACCAATGTTAAGAATTACATAAAATGATTTATAGATTTGCGATTAAGACAAAATCTGGCAGTGTTTATTATATTGAGGATCATTCCCATATGTTTGAGCATCAAACATGGTATATCTATATAAATAACAAACCTCAGTTTATTATAGGGATGTGGAAAAATGGATTTGTACATATATATGACATTGGGGCAATAGAGCAATTTGTTGGAGGTCAGGTTTTATATAACAATACTATAATACACAAAGAGCATGTTATAAGTCCTGACCCTAGAACAATTTATGCAAAAACAGGCGAAGTAGTAGAAATTATAAGATTTAAATGAAACGAATTAATTTTTAATCAAAAAAACTGCTGTAAACAAACTCGTCCTTGTTTTTGTAATAATGCTGCTTTAGCGTTGTTTCGTGCCTGAAGCCAAGCTTTTCATAAAATTTATGCGCTCTTGTGTTGTCTGAATGTGTCAATAAATACAATTTTCTCAGTTTTGACTTGTTTTTTTTGTAAAAAGATTTTGCGTCTTTAATCAAAGCATCAAATAATTTTTTCGCAATACCTTTGCCCCTGTAATCTGGCAAAACAGCAATTCTATCCAGTTCGCATAACTGATGCTTTGGAAGGCCGTGCATCAGCCATGTTACAATCCCAATAATTTTTCCATTGTTTTCAGCAACAATGTAATTATGATTTTTTTTAATTTCGTTTTTATAGACAGCAATGCCTTCTTTCAAGTCCTTTATATTGTAGCTTTGGACCAAAACATTTGCAATTCCTTTTGCGTCTTTTAAGACTGCTTTGCGGATTTTCATTTGCATTATTTGCGGGGCACCCATTTAAGCTAGCAGTGCATGGGTCGCTGATTGTTTTAATTTAAATTTTTTAATGAAATTTTTAAGCCCATCTTCTTACTTTTTTCTTGTAATTTAGATATTGTTTCCCAAAAATGTTCTCCATCAATTCCTCCTCTCTTGGAACAAAGTAATAGTTCATTATCAAGAAAAATATCAAAGGCGACAGAAATGAAAGCAAATTGCCAAAATATATTGAAAATCCCGACAGGGCAGTTGTGACTCCTAAATACATTGGGTTTCTCGTGAAGTTATATGGGCCCTGTGCAACAACGAAAGTCGGCTTTTGCCCGGGTATTATCGGCGTTTTGTTTTTCTTGAACAAATAAAAAGCATAAAAAGTCATTGACAAGCCAAGAATAAAAACTATAACGCCGATGTATCTGTAACTTCCAAAGACGAACCTAAATTGAGGAAAATAGTAATCAATAAGCCAAGATAAAAACAAAAGCACAAATGCGATGTAAGGTGGTTTAATCTTCATTTTGATATTTAAGATTGCAATATATAAAAATCTTCTCAATAATCTACTCCACCGTTACGGTTTTGCTCAAGTTGCGAGGTTTATCTACGTCGTACCCAAGCTTCTCTGCAATGTGGTAAGCCAGTAATTGCAAAGGCACAACTGCAAGTATAGAACTCAACGTATACAAAGTCTTTGGTATAAAAATAGTGTGATTTGCTTTTTTTGGGATTTCCTTGTCGCCTTC